>CALVQE010000020.1 GCA_944355355.1 uncultured Bacilli bacterium | reverse complement strand
TCTGCAATTTTTGTTGCAGTTACTTTTTCATTTTATTTACTGTTTTTTTATGTTGCATTTACTTTGGCAATTCACCTACTTTCCTTCATATTTGATGTCATAATAAAAAAGATTCCAACAATAGCAATTAGGGAAACAACGCAAACTAAAAAACTTTTTGTTTTTCTTTTCAACCGGCATCACCAAGCTCTATTCTAATAAAGTTTTTTGTGTTTTCTGTGAAAATCCCATGAAAAAAGAAGATTACTCTTCCTTTAACTCTTCATTATACTTATTCTTTACTTTATCTATCTTTGTTTCAGTAACATTTGAAACAGTATACATTCCATTCTCACTCATAAATAAGTATAACTCATTTTGTAAACTTAAAACTTCATTTAAACTATCCTTAAAAGTCTGATAAACCTTAGCAGTCCCCGACTCGATTGAACCGTGTAAAAAAAGATCGCTAAGTGCTTTTAAATCCCATAAAATACCTTCTAACATTGTCTTATTATCCATCCTTATTCTCCTTTCACTAAAGCATAAAAATCTTGATACAACTTATCTGTCTTTTTTCCAATTTTTTTTAATAAACTAACTTCCTTTACCTCAGATAAACATTCCTGATTTATGCCTAAATGTCTTTTAAAATATTCTAAATGCCCTAAAGCATCATCTACATATAACAATTCTTTTTCACTCATTTTTAATCACCCAATCTTAGTATGGCTCAAAAAAAGAAAAAAATACCCAAAAAGGTATCATTCAAAATCTTTCTTAAAATAAACTCATCTGTTCATTTTGAGGTATTTCTTTTTTATATGCCCTAATAATCATATCCATATCTGTCAAAATATGAGCCTCACTACAGCGCTTCAAAAACAACTCCATCAAATGACGATACTGCAAAGTATTACAAATATTTCGATTTCCATACACAGCAATATAATCTTCCTTTAACCCCGGATACAAAATATCCAAAGCATTATAATAATATTCCCTCTGATTCGTCCGTAAAGTCATCCCCATCTTCGTATAAATAAACCTTGCATTAGCCCACGAACTCTTACTAATCATATTTAAAATATTTTCCTCAGTATCCGTTAAAAATGGTAAAACAGGCGTCATTAATACCCCAGCATACAAGCCGTGATCAGTTAACTCCTTTAAAACCTCAAAACGTCTCGTTGAACTAATAACCCTAGGCTCAATCTTACGCGCAAGCTCATCATCATAAGTTGTAATAGAAATCTTAACAATCACACTATTTTTTTTCTCTATTTCTTCGAGCAAATCCAAATCCCTTAAAATTAAATCACTCTTAGTATCAATCGATACACCAAAACCATACTTCAAAATTAATTCTAAAGCCTCACGAGTAAGTTCCAACTTTTCCTCCAAAGGATTATAAGGATCAGAAAGCGTTCCAAAAGAAACAACACCCTTATACTTCTTACTTTTTAACTCTTCCTCTAAAATCTCCAAAGCATTCTCTTTAATCTTTACTTGATCAAAATTATCAATATGATAAGCCTCACAACGAGAATCACAATAAATACAGCCCATTGGACATCCCTTATACAAATTCATATGATAATCAATACCAAACCAACGATTACCCTGATCAGACTTCGTCATAATCGTTCGGGTTTTAATTGTTTCCATGATATTCCCCCACTTCAAAAACCATGCTTATTATAACGATTTTTTTAATAAAATGCAAACTATTGTTTAGCAATCTTAACAAAGCCATAATTTTTAACTTCAATAATGTACATACACTGTTCTTTACAATCAATACTTTGAATTGGTGCATACTTACGACTATTTTTCTCTTGATAATACTTAAGTTCTTCTAACCCAGTCTCATAAGCAACCTTTGGATATCCCTTTAAAGCAATATAAAGACGCGCTGCTCCAGTATAAGTAAAATAAGAATAACTAAGAAAAACAAAAAGCAAAACTAAAGTAGCCAAATAATAATTCTTTGGTCCTCGCAAATAACATCTCAACAAATAAAACCATAAAAAGACTAAGAAAAGAAACAAAAGAATAGAAAAAGAATTTTGGAAAAATACAATCAAGAAAAATAAAGAAATAAAAGCCATAGAAAGAATAACTCCAAAACCAAGTAGTTTATTCTGTTTTTTCTTTCTTTTTGCATAATATAAACAATAACCAACTAAAAGAAGAAAGAAGAAATTAAAAAGAAACCATACTAAATAAAGAAAAAAATGTTCTCTAACATAATCCTGAAAATAAGAAATAGTCGATATATCCAAAGAAAAACTAACTCTAAGAACAAGTAGATTTACAATCATCATAATAAAATTTCCTAAAGCTAAAAGTACTGCTTTTCTTTTTAATTTTTTTCGAATCAACCACCATACTTCTATAAAAAGAATTAAGTGACAAATAAAAAACATCCAAAACATATAGATCACCTACAATTATTATAATATAGGAAAGCCAAGAAAAAAAGATGCTTTAAGCATCCTAGTCTCTACTTTTTCCAAAAAACTGAATAAATTGTAAAAATAGATTAATAAAATCTAAATACAAATCTAATGCCCCATAGATAGCTAAATTATCATCAGGTAACATATTTGATTCATATAGTCTTAAAATATTTTGAACATCATAAGCTGTAAAACCTAAAAACACAAGAATAGTTACAACTGAAATAATCAAATCAAAAGTTGAACTACCTAAAAACAAATTAATTAAAGTACAAATCAGAATAGCTAAAAGAGCCATAAACAAATAAGTACCCATTCTAGTCAAATCAATTTTTGTTGTCGCTCCAATAAAAGCTAGAATTCCAAAAATCACAGCAGTAATTAAAAAGACATACAGAACACTAGTTATCTCATAAACAACAAAAACACTTGAAAAAGTTAATCCACTAACAAACGAATACAAAAGAAAACCAATCTTCGCTGTAGTAGGTTGCATCTTTGTAATTCTCGCTGAAAGAAAAATAACTAAAGCTAATTCAACAAGAACACAAATGATCATTCCAGAACCACCAAGAACGTTGATAACCATATTTGGATTCATAGACACAACATATCCAGTACCAAAAGTAACTAAAAGACCAAAAAACATCCACAAAAATACCTTTGAAAGCAAAGCTTGACTATTCACCTAAATTCCTCCTTTATGTATTTTATTATACCATGAATAAAAATATTTTCCAATAACTATACATTAAATCGGAAATACACAATATCACCATCTTGCATAAGATAGTCTTTACCTTCTAAATGAAGTTTACCAGCCTCCTGTACACTCTTTTCACTCTTTAAAGTTTCTAAATCCGTATACTTCATAATTTCAGCCTTAATAAAACCACGCTCAATATCACTGTGAATAAGTCCTGCACACTCACGAGCCGTCATACCTTTACGAAATGTCCAAGCTCGGCACTCATCACTACCAGCTGTAAAAAAAGTTTCAAGTCCAAGCAAATGATATGTAGCAAAAATAAGACGGTCCAAACCACTAGCTGGAATCCCTAACTCAGCCAAAAAATTCTTTTTATCTGACTCTTCTAACTCAGCCATCTCACTTTCCAACTTAGCACACATCACAATAACAGATGCATTCTCATCACCAGCATATTCTTTTACTTTTTTCGTATACTCATTGTCTCCTAAAACAACGTCGTCCTCACTGACATTAGCCACATAAATAATTGGCTTAGCCGTCAAAAAACGAAACCCTTTCAAAACCTGCAACTCATCCTCTGAAAAATCATCAATCTTCCGAATAGGAATATTTTCACTTAACGCATCATAACACTTCTTAAGGGTTGCATACTCAAGACACACATCCTTCTCCTTAGTAGTTTGAGCTTTCTTTTCAATTTTACTTAATCGGTTTTCTACAATTTCTAAATCAGCTAAAACAAGCTCAATAGAAATAACCTCAATATCATTAATTGGATCAACTCTACCCGCAACATGAATAATGTTTTCATCATCAAAACAACGAACTACCTCAACAATCGCATCAACCTCACGAATATGAGACAAAAACTTATTTCCTAAACCTTCACCCTTACTAGCCCCTTTCACAAGCCCTGCAATATCCGTAAACTCAAAAGAAGTAGGAACCGTACTTTTCGGAACATAAAGTTCTTCCAAAAAAGAAAGCCTAGAATCAGGAACCGTTACCACTCCAACATTTGGATCAATCGTCGCGAATGGATAATTCGCTGCCAAAATATGTTTCTTCGTAATCGCATTAAACAAAGTGGACTTACCCACATTAGGAAGTCCAACAATACCCGCTTTTAAAGACATCAAAAACTCTCCTTATAAAACCGTTGCTCCATTTATTCCTAATGGCAACCCTATTATATACCAAAGGATAAGTAAACAAAGCAAAATAACAAACGTTGCCATAGCATAAGGCACTTGCAAACGAATAGCCTTAAACAAACTAATATTCTCACCCTTCTTACAATGATCATTTAAAACAGCCAAATAAATCACAAAATAAGCAAGAACAGGCGTAAGTCCCATCGTCACACCTTCTGAGAACCTAAAAATTATCTGAGCAAACTCAGGAGTCATACCAGCATTCATAAAAACAGGTATAACTACCGGCGATAACAAAGTCCACTTAGACACAGACGTTGGCACAAAAATCGTTGAAATCGCCCCAATAAGGAACAAAAAAATAATTAAAGGTAACCCTTGGAAACTTACTTGTTGAAACAAATTACCCAAATAAGCCACAATAATCGTTCCTATATTAGTATAACGAAATAAACTAACAAATACCGAAGCAAAGAATATCAATACTAAAGTCTTACCAATATTATCCAAAGCATGTCCTAAAGTATCAATAAAATCTTGATGCGTTTTAATCGTTCTAGCTCCAAGTCCATAAGCCAAACCTAAAATCAAAAAGAAAATCGTTACAATAAAAACAAAACCATTAGAAAAAAATGAATTATAACTAAATAATTTATCAATATATAACACCTGACTATTATCAAGTAGATTTCCTGAAAAAGGAAGTCCTGGAATAATATTATATAAGAAAATAATAACATACACAGAAGCCCCTAAAACCGAAAATACTAAACCCCTGACTTCTCTTCTCGTTAAAGGTGCATCATCCTCTTCTAAAGAAACATCATATTTTCCTAAACGAGGCGCCACCATTTTCTCTGTAATTACTGTTAAAACATAAGACAAAATTAACACAGCCACTGCCATAATAAAGACACCACTAATCGAAGCCATTCGATAAGTAATATCAATAACCCTAGCAGCTGTCAAAGACAAACTAAGCAAAGAACTATCAACGCTTGTAAAAATAACAGACAAGCCTTGACCACAAGTAAGACCTGCAAACGCAGCTACAACTCCAATCAAAGGATTTCTCTTACCATATTTAAAAATTAAAGCACTCAAAGGCAATAAAACAATATAAGATAAATCTCCAAAAACAGAAGAAATAATACTAATAAAAATAAGTAAAAAAGTAACTGTATTCTTTCTTAACTTCTTGGTAATCAAACGAACAGCAGTTTTCAAAAAACCACTTTTCTCCATTACCCCAAATCCAATCAAAATAATAATCAAACTACTTAAAGGAGCAAAACTAACAAAATTAGATACGGTTGAAGAAAAAATATACTTTAATCCTTCTACACTAAACAAATTAGAAACCGTCACCGTCGAAACAGAATACTCCAATGTCGTAGAATTAATCGTATAAACACTTTGACTAAAATCAAGTAAATAAAGTACACCACTTAAAACAATGGTAAAACCAATTAAAATCAAAAATGTCATAATTGGATGCAAGGATAACTTATCTTTAACTTTATTCATTTGTATCCTCCATGACCTTCTTAAGCTTACGTTCAAACTCTAAACGATCCATCATAATTTCTCGACCACAAAAAGAACACTTAAGCTTAATATCTACCCCAACTCTTGTAATAATCCAATCATTAGTCTTACAAGCATGAGGTTTTCTCATAATTACATGATCACCTAACTTATACACTTTTCTTTCCATTATGCACCTCTATCTGATCGTAGGGAATTTTAATATTTCTTTCTTCATACATCTCTTTAATTAACTTTAAGACCTTTCTTTTCACTTCCCACTGATCACTTGATTTACAGTATATTATTATAGCATAATTTATAGCCGATGCATCAAAAGAATCAATTCCTAAATAAGCACTATCTTTATAAACATTAGGAATCTTTAAAGCTTCTTGTACAACCTCTTGCAAAGCTTCCTCAACCTTACTCGTCTTTTCCTCATACGCAGTCGGAACCTTAATAGAAATACCAGCACGTGACTGGGACAAATTTACCACAGCATCTACATTACGATTTGCTAAAATATAAATTTCTCCATTAGCCCCTCTTATTTTAGTACTTTTTAAAGAAAGTTCCACAACTTCACCAGTAAAATTATCAATTCGCACCGTATCTCCAATTACAAAATAATTATCCAAAATAATATAAATACCACTCATTAAATCTTGAACAGTATCCTGTAAAGCTAAGCCCAAAACAACACCAGCTATTCCTAAAGAAGCCAAAATACCATTCGTATCAACGCCATAAATATCTAAAATCATAATAATAGCTATAGCGTAAACAAAAAAACTTAAAATCTTAGAAATAAGCTCAACAATTGTCGTTCTCTTTTTAGCTTCAAAATTATCTTTACCTCTTGTAAAAAGCTTGCGAACAATTACCTTACCAACCCGAACAATTAATATAGTGGTACAAACAATTAAAATAGGTAAAACAATCTTTCTTTGCAAAACAAAACTAATAATACTTTCCATTATAATCCCTCAATTCTAATCCCCAGAATTTCCAAAATTCTTTCCAAATCTTTAGGAGAATCATAAGGAATTTCAATCTTCTTTGCATTAATCTTAACCTTAGTTCCAACCTTTTCCCGCATCATCTTCTCATAAATCGTATTACGAATAGATTTTGATTCACGTGCTCTTGTCTGCTCTTGTTTACGAGGAAGATCCTCTTCACTAATCAATTGTTCCAAACTACGAACACTAAGATTATCTTTAATCGTTTTATCAGCCAAAGCCAAAACCTTCTCAGGATCACTAATCTTACTAAGCGCTCTAGCATGCCCCATAGACAACTTCTTCTCTTGAACATACACTTTTACTACTTCCGGTAAAGAAAGCAACCCAAGCATATTCGTTACATGACTACGACTCTTACCAAACTTTTTAGCAAACTCCTCCTGTGTAAATCCTCCAAGCTCAATAATCTTTTGATAAGCAGAAGCTTCCTCAATAGGATTTAAATCTTCCCGTTGAATATTTTCAATCAAAGCAATTTCCATCATCTCTTGATCATTAAAATCACGAACCACAGCCGGAATCGTCTCAAGTCCCGCTAGCTTAGCTGCCTTAGTTCTTCGCTCACCAGCCACAAGTTCATAACCCTTAATAGTTTTCTTAACAATAACAGGCTCAATAATCCCATGTTCCAAAATAGAATCAGCAAGTTCCCTCAAAGTTTCCTCATTAAAAGTCTTACGTGGTTGATAAGGATTACTTCTTAACTCACTAATTTTAACTTCAACAATATCACTTTTCTTAGCATCATCAACAACGTTTTTTTCAAAATTTTCAAAATTAATTACTTCATTAGAAAAAAGTTGTTCTAAACCTTTTCCTAAAGCCTTACGCTTAGTTTCCATTTCGACTAATCACTTCCTTTGCTAAATTTTGATAAGCAAGTGTGGCCCTACTTGTCGGATCATAATCACTAATAGGTTTGCCATGACTAGGAGCCTCAACCAAACGAACAAGTCTTGGAATTATCGTATTAAACACCTTTGATTTAAAGCACTTACGCACTTCCTCAATAACCTCCAAACCAATATTAGTCCGACCATCAAGCATCGTAAGTAATACACCTTCAATACGTAACTCAGGATTCATCTTAGACTGTACCATAATAATTGAATTGAGTAGCTGCGTAATTCCCTCCAAAGCATAATACTCACATTGTACAGGAATAATAACCGAATCACTAGCAACCAAAGCATTCATCGTAAGAATACCTAAAGAGGGTTGACAATCAATAATAATATAATCATACTTTTCTTTAACCTCTTCAATTGCCACTCTAAGTTGCTCATTTTGATGAAATGTATTATCCTCTAACATCTTCTTAACAAACTCCACATCAACACCAGCCAAATTTATTGTTGCCGGAATAATAGACAAATTCTTAAACTTAGTCTTAATAATAGACTCCTTAATATTTGCACCACCTGTAATCACATCATAAATATCATGTTCAAAGTCATTATTATTAAGACCAAGCCCATTTGAAGCATTACCCTGAGGATCCAAATCAATCAAAAGAGTCTTTTTCCCTTCCTTACCCAAAGCAGCTGCCAAATTAATACTTGTTGTAGTCTTTCCTACACCACCTTTTTGATTAACCAATGAAATAATTTTTGCCATTAATACCACCCTCTAATCTCAGTCTATTAACATTTTAACATAATTATAATCTTTTGTCTTTAGAAAATCGAAACAGATTTCGTTTTTATTCATTTCATCCTAAAATATTCCTCTATTAAAAATGCATAATCATCCCAAAAACGATAAACAAGTCTATCCATAAAATTTAAAATATCCTCTAAAGAAAAAACACTTAAATCCAAACTTTCTAATTCGAGACTTTCATTAACATACTCCTTAGTCTGTTTAAGTACCGGTCCCACTTTAAAATAATCAACCTCACTAATTCCTGGATTAACAAAATGATCTCTAGCATAAATTTCTAAAGAATCAAAATCCAAAGAAAAATCCTCTTGCCCGAGCAACAACGCATTCATAATCGTATAATCCTGATAAATTCCCCCGTGATCCCAAAATTCATTTACTCGGTATAACACATTATTTTTAAATATCTTAACAAAACGAGCTCGGCTTTTAACCAACGTAGGCCTAAGCGAAACATCTAAAAATTGAAAAGATCGTGGAAATAAATCCTGAAAAAAATAACGATCCGTATACAAATGAAAAAAATAACCTAAAACAGATAAATGTTTGTAAAAAAGTTCACCATACTTAGACAAAAACAAAGTTAAAGAAGGATACTGAATACAATACAAAGAACGAATAGGATTTCGAAAATGAGTTGAAATTTTTTCTTTTTGAACTTCCTCCTTCCATTCCAAAGGAGTACCTTCAAAATGTTCAAAAAGAAGACGTGACGAATCAGGCATAAAATTACCCAACAAAAATTCATTCTTCTCAGCTTTAGACAAAACACACGAAAACTTTTCTTCAATAAAAGTACACATTTTCAAACCACAAAGATAATGAACAACAAAAGAAGCCATAAGTCCTCCCAATCCAAACTCATTGTAAAAAAAGATTTAAAAATAGTCAAGAAAAAAGATGAAACTTATTCTTGTTCCATCTCATTCTCAGCATCAGAAATAGCTTGTTCAAGCTCATCCTTACTCATCTTTGAATAACCCTTAATCTTCAAACTCTTTGCTTCTTCCCGAAGCTTAGTTAAAGTAGGCTCATCACTAATATCAAAAGAACCACCTTCAATTTTACCTTTTCTTACAAGTTCATCAATTTGCTCTTTTGTAATTGTTTCACGTTCAATCAAAGTATGACTAAGAAGCATAACCAAATCTTTATTTTCCTTCAAAATCTTCTTAGCATTTTCATAACACTCCATAATAATCTTACGTGCCTCTTGATCAATTTCTAAAGCAACTTGATCAGAATAATTCTTTGTTTTATTGTAGTCTCTGCCTAAGAAAACATTCTCACTAGAATTTGCTTCATAACGAATAGGTCCCAAATCACTCATACCATATTCAGTAACCATACTTCTTGCTAAACCAGTGGCTCTTTTAAAGTCATCACTAGCCCCAGTCGTAATATCATCTAAGAATAACTCCTCAGCAGCACGACCACCTAAACAACTTGTAATCATCGCAATCATTTCATTCTTCGTATAACGACTTATATTATCTTCCTTAGGAGTATAAGCTGTATATCCACCAGCCATACCACGAGGAACAATTGTAATCTTCTGAACTTCCATTGCATCCTTAAGCTTTAATCCTAAAACTGCATGTCCAGACTCATGAACAGCAGTGAGCCATTTAACATCACCACTTAACTTACGACTCGTCTTAGCAGGTCCCATTAAAACACGATCAGTCGCCTCATCAATATCTTGTAAAGTAATAGCGGGCTCATCCCTACGAACAGCAAGCAAAGCAGCCTCATTCATCAAGTTTTCCAAATCAGCCCCTGAAAAACCAGAAGTTCTTTGTGAAATACTCTTCAAATTTACATTAGGCGCTAAAATCTTATTCTTGGCATGAACTTCCAATATTGCTTCACGTTCCTCAGTATCTGGAAGATTTACCGTTACCTGACGGTCAAAACGACCTGGACGAAGTAACGCTGGATCAAGTACATCTGGTCTATTCGTTGCCGCGATAATAATGATTCCCTCATTAGCCCCAAAGCCATCCATTTCAGTCAATAACTGATTAAGTGTTTGCTCTCTTTCATCATGTCCACCACCAATACCAGAACCTCTTTGACGTCCAACAGCATCGATTTCATCAATAAAAATCAAACAAGGAGCATTACGTTTAGCTTCCTTAAACATGTCCCTAACACGACTAGCTCCAACACCAACAAACAATTCTACGAAGTCAGAACCACTAATAAAATAAAATGGAACATTAGCCTCACCAGCTACAGCCTTAGCAAGTAAAGTTTTACCTGTACCTGGAGGACCAACAAGTAGTACACCTTTTGGAATACGCGCACCAAGCTTTTGAAATTTCTTTGGATTTTTCAAGAAATCAATAAGCTCTGCAACCTCTTCTTTTTCCTCTTTAAGTCCAGCAACATCTTTAAAACGCACCTTACCACCATCACTAGATAACTTAGCACGACTTTTACCAAAATCCATACTTCCTTTATTAGAATTAGCCATCTTCATAAAAATATAATAAGTAGCCCCAACTAAAATAAGAAGCGGAACAATATTAATAATAATATACCACCATGAAATCGTTCCAGGATCTGGATTCGTTTCATAAACCTTTAAATTATTTGATTCAGCATACTTAGTAATACTGTCAATTTCAGCTTCAACTACCGTTGCACGAAACTGTTCATTCTCCCCATAACTACCTAGCTTACCATCAATATAGTAAACACTCTCTTCACCACTCGGGGTAATTGTAATTTCAGTAACATTCTTATTTGCAATTTCACTCATCAATTCTCCAGTAGTTATCTCATGAACCGTTGTTCTACCAATATTTAAAACACTTAAAACAACAAAAATAACTACTACGAGTATTAAATAAGGAAATAAATTTTTAATCGCATTTTGATTTGTTCTCTTCATATTTATTTTTCCTCTCTTTTTATATACTTGTATATTATATCATAACTTTCATCTTTTTCTAGGTCATATTTTGACTTTTTTAAACCAAGAATCCATAACACTTTTCCATTACTATCAATCAAAATAGGAATAGCATCCTTCTTAAACTGTGGTATATGTTCATCAATTAAAATATCGTTAACCTTTTTAGAACCATGTAAATTTTTTACTTCCATTTTCATTCCCACTTTACGCGTCGTTAAATAAAGTGGAAAACAAACATCACTAGTTCGCAAATGAATATAATAATTACTCTTTTCTCCATAAGAATCCATTTGTTCCAAACGATCCCCATTAGGTAGTATAGTACTTTTAGAAACCTTTATACAATAAGGTTCAAACTTTTGCTTTTTTTGTAAAAAACACCATCCATTCTGCTTAACAAAAGAAAACTGTTTAGGAAAATCCAACATACATGAACTTCTTGCATTTTCAATCATTTCAATAAACAAACGAACATGCTGTTTAGAAATCACTTTGATATCCTCTTGATAAACATCACTTAAATAACTTTCTGCATAAGCTCTCTTCATTTCCAAAGATAGCTGTTTAAACGCTAAAACATTAATCTTTTGATCTTGTTCAATACTCGCCCTTAATCTTTTAACTTCCTCTTTAATAAGAGAATTACTACCTAAAAGAACCTCACTAAACTGTAACATCTTCCTATGATAATTAGGATTTTCTTGCCCAAAAAAAGGTAAAATTGTATGACGAAGCCGATTTCTTAAAAAAGAATCATCTAAATTACTTTCATCCTCAACATAAGGAACATGGTGTTCATCCAAGTAAGCATAAATATCTTTCTTTCTTACCGTCAACAATGGTCTTAACACAACAATATCATTCCATAAAGATTTTCTTTGAATCCCAGCATAACCTTCTAAAGTACTGCCCCTTAAAATGCGCATCAAAATTGTCTCCGTCAAATCATCTCCATGGTGTGCAGTAAGCAAACACTTAGCCCGATATTTCAAAACAACTTCCCTAAATCTCTCATATCGAAAATCCCTTGCTTCTTGCTCAGTAAACTTTCCCGATTCATAACGATCAATCGCAAAATATTCTAGAGGTATCCCGCGTTTTTGCAAATAATCTCGCACAAAAACATAATCCCTTTCACAAGACACACGAGTATGATGATTGATGTGAACACAAACAACTGAGATGCCAAGTTCCAAAAGTAAAGAAAGCAAACACATCGAATCTGGTCCACCCGACAAGGCGAGAACACAAATATCATCTTTCGAAATATATGACTGTAAAAACTTTTTTTCTTCTTTCATAAATCTCCTTAAGACCACTCATATTGTACTGTATTTATACTATTTTTGCAACCTTTTTTAGCACTTAAAGTTAAAGAGTGTCAACTTTTGCTTTCCAAAACTAACAAATTAGCATTATGTTGTTCATAAGCACTTGTTACAACAATAAAAATACGTGGATCTATCTTAAGCAAATCTTGCCGAATCCGATAATAATCATTTTCATGAACACTAGAAAGTAAAATCTTTCGCTTTCTTTTTGAATATCCACCCTGAGTATGCAAAATTGTCGCATCATAACCTTCACGAATTAAATAAGAACGAATGTCTTCAACACGTGAAGAAGTAATATATAACATTCTATTTTTATTAATTCCTAATTGAGTATTATTAGAAAAATAACTAATCAAAGCCAACGCAATCAAAGAATACATCAAATTAGTAATTCCAAAAACAAAACCACCAAATAAAACAATCAACCCATCCACATACAAAATAGACTTACTCATTGGAATATGAAAATACTTTTCCATCATCTGGTTTAAAATATCAGTTCCACCAGTCGTATAATTATTCTGAAAAACTAAACCATACCCATAACCACTTAAAATACCACCTAAACAAGCAACAATAAAAGAATCCAAATCCAAAACAATAACACTTGTAATCTCCTTAGTTATAGAAACAAAAAAAGGAAATAAAAGCGATCCCAAAATCGTATTTCTAGTTTTCTCTTTTCCTAAAAACAAATAACTAACAACAATTAAAACAAGATTGGCAATAAAAATAAAAACACTTTCATTAATAGCAGGGACTAAATGATGAACAACAATAGAAAGACCTCCTACGCCACCTGTAACATAATTGTAAGGAGACAAAAACAAATTAAAGGCAATTGCCGTAAGTAAAAGCCCAAATAAAATAGTAAAATACTTTTTTTTCTTAATCTTCATGATTCACCTTTAAAAGAGATTCAAATAACTCCCTCAAATCTCCATCCAACACTTTATCAACATTACTAGTTTCATATCCACTTCGCAAATCCTTAATTAGCTTATAAGGTTCCAAAACATAATTACGAATTTGACTACCAAAATCAATTGAACTAACCGTACCCTTTAAAGCATTCTTTTCTTTCTCTCTTTTTTCAACCTCTAACTGATACAATTTGTTTTTCAATAGTTTCATAGCCTGTTCCTTATTTTTAAGCTGACTACGTTCATTTTGACAAGTAACAACCACTTTCGTAGGTAAATGCGTAATACGCACAGCTGAATTCGAAGTATTTACAGATTGTCCACCAGCCCCACTAGAATGATAAACATCTATTTTCAAATCACTTTCTTTAATATCAATATCAATTGTCGTATTATATTCAGGCGTAACCGTAACAGATGCAAAAGATGTATGTCTTCGTCTACCGGCATCAAAAGGTGAAATTCGCACTAACCGGTGAACACCCTTCTCATTTTTAAAATAACCATACGCAAACTCTCCTGAAATATGAAGAGTAGCACTTTTGATTCCAGCTTCATCACCTTTTTGCTCCTCGATCACTTCATAAGAATATCCATTCTTTTCACAAAACATCTTATACATCCGAAGAAGCATACTAGCCCAATCACAAGACTCAGTACCACCAGCCCCAGGATGAATTTCTAAATAGCAATTCAAAGAATCAAACTCCCCATTCAACAAAGTGGTAATCTCAAGCTCTTCAATTTCTTTCTGTAAAAACTTCAAAGGAATATCTTCAAGTTCACTATCACTAAGCAATGGTAACAAATCTAAATCATCTTGAATTTCATTTTTTAAATCATTAACCTTATCCACAATCTTACGTAATCCAGATAAAGATCTTTGAATTTCATTTGCAAAATCAATATCATTCCAAAAACCATCTTGATGTGTAATAGCTTCTAATCGTGCTATTTCATTACTCTTAGCCTCTAAGTCAAAGTGACCTCCCTAAAGATTCAATCTTCTGTTGTAACAACAATAACTCACTTTTTAATTCATTCATATTTTAACCCTCTCTTATATAAAAGAGTATACCATAATAACTTTATGGATTCAAAAAAAATCATTTCTTTTTCTTTTTTTGATACCAACCATGACGATACAAAAAAGCCCCACAATGTGCATTCAAAAAATATCCTTTATAACTAGCCATTGCCGACTGTCTATACGCAAAAGGTAACTCAGGATGATTCTCTATATATTTCATTTTCTTGCAAATACGTCTTTTTGTTTGAGGATTTAAAAGAACAATAAGTTTTTTTCCCTTTAAAATAAAACGATACCCAATAAAAGAAAACCCTTGTTTCATCGATATAATCTGTGTTTTTCGATTCAATTCCAATTTAACCTTAGCTAGTTCCTTTTCAATTTCTTTCAAACAATATTTTAAGTATTCTTTGTCTGGATGAAACAAAATAAAATCATCCATATATCGAACATAATATTTAATCTTCAATTTTTCTTTAATAAAATGATCCAAATCATTCAAATAAAAAACAGCAAAAATTTGACTAGTCATATTACCTATCGGAATACCCTTTCCCTTATCATAAAACGGAATCCTATGTAATTCCGAAAGACGATACTCCTGATCACTCAAATTCTTTTCTTTAATACGCTTTTCCTCTTTAGAAATTAAAGCCCGAATACGTTTATTTGTCTCTTCAGAATTTGTTGTTTCAATAATATCTTTAATCATATCTAATATCTCTTTATCCTTGATATAACAAGCTAATTTTTCCAATAATATTTCATGATCAATTTTATAAAAATACTTAGAAATATCACATTTTAAAATATAAAAATGATCACATTTAAACTTTAAAGAATTAATATACTTTTTGACATAATATAAACCTTTTTTTAAGCCTTTATCCTTACGTGTCGCAACATTCATCTCAATCAATTTTGGCTCTAAAATAGGTAAAAGAATTTCCTCACTGAGCAAATGATTCACGATCTTATCCGAAATAATCTCACTCATAATAATACGATACTTTGGTTCTTTAATTAAAAACACATTATAAGCACTATGCTTATACTGTCTGTTTTTCAAAACAAAGTATATCTGAGCAATATTGATCATATAAAAATTTTCAAAATTCACAATTTTTCTTCGATGTTTAGAAGTTAACCGAACATGATGATAATACTTTTCTATCTTGGCAATATCACAAAGCTGATCATACATCTTCCTCACTCCTAAACAAACCATACACGAGCTTTCGACAATCAATCATAATACTCGTTAAAACCTCCAACTGATGCTTACTAATATATTTTTTATGAAAACTTTGCCGTGTATAAAAATCAAACATAGCAAGTTTAATCAAATAATCCTTTAAATACTTATCCTTAATCCTTTGACTCTGTTGAATATTATAGCCAAAAATGTTTTCAATCAACTCATACTCATTTTTCTCTATATTATTACGCAATACAAACTCCTTCTTAGGAAAATTAGGAAGCCACTTATTCATATAAGCAATCAACTTTTCCGTATTAGATAACAACTTAAACTTTATCTCCATAATATCTCCATTTCCTTAAAATAAAACCACCTTAAAATAGCATAAACCCCCTTATGCTTTCTATTCGAGTTATACTACTCAGGAATAATCTTGTTTCCAATCTGAATCGATTGCTATTTCTAGCTACTTCTTCTCATTATTAGCCTTAACCAATAACTTAAGTACATTAGCCCTAGCTAACCGTAGTAGGAAGCTTCGCGCGAACACCAACCCAGCTGTTCGTCACATTGTTATTACCCACATTGCCATCCGAATTGAGAGTAATCTCATTCGCCGTCGTATTACTGACATTGAAAAAGCTCGGAGACATACAAGATGAATCAAACTCGTCAGATTATCCCTTGATAATAAAAGAATAACACAGCTAACACTGAATAGCTAATCACAGTAGGAAGCTCCGCGCGAACACCAATCCAGCTCTCCGTCACAGTACCCCAGTCAGCAACGTTACCATCCGAGTTGAGAACGATCTCACGCGCCGTCGTATTACCGACATTGAAATTGTTCGGAGACAACAAAGGCATACAGTATAACTTCTAGATTATCCCTAGTATAATATATGAAATAATATAAAAAAGGTGACACTAAGCCACCACAGTATAGATTAAAAGTTCAAAACAACTATTTCTTACCCTCTATACTTTCTATTCGAGTACAACACTCAGGAATAATCTTGTTTCCAATCTGTATTGATTGCTATTTCTAGCTACTTCTTCTTATCATCAGTCTTAACCAATAACTTAAGTACATTAGCTTTAGCTAACCGTAGTAGGAAGCTCGCGCGAACACCATTGCTGTTCGTCACCCAGTTGTTGTTCACATTGCCAACCGAGTTGAGAACAAACTCATTCGCCGTCGTATTACTGACGTTGAAATTTCTCGGAGACAGACTTTTGCTAATAGATTATCCCTTACCTTATTTTATGTCATATAAAGCAAAAAGGTGACGAAAAGCCACCCATAGTATAGGCAAAAGTATAAAACAAATGTCTTATACTCTCTATACTTTCTATTCGAGCAAATACTACTCAGGAATAATCTTGTTTCCAATCTGTATTGATTGCTATTTCTAGCTACTTCTTCTCATTATTAGTCTTAACCAATAACATTGAGTACATTAGCTTTAGCTAACCGTAGTAGGAAGCTCGCGCGAACACCATTGCTGTTCGTCACATTGTTCCACTGATTCACATTGCCCTCCGAATTGAGAACAAGCTCATTCGCCGTCGTATTACCGACATTGAAATTACTCGGAGACATACAAGATGAATCAAACTCGTCAGATTACCCCCTTGTTTCTAAAAGAATAATTCCATCTTATATTTAATAGCTAATCACATTTGGAAGCTCGCGCGAACACCAAAGCTGTTCGTCACATCGCCCCAGTCGGGAACATTCCCATCCGAATTGAGAATAAGCTCACGTGCCGACGTATTACCGACATTGAAATTGCTCGGAGACACGTATCAAAATCATTGAATTATCCCTTACTATATTTTATGTCATATTTAAAAAAAGGTGACAAAATGTCACCCACAGTATAGGTTAAAAGTAAAAATATTATTTCATACTCTCTATACTTTTCATTCGAGTACTATACTCAGGAATAATCTTGTTTCCAATCTGGATTGATTGCTATTTCTAGCTACTTCTTTTTATTATCAGTCTTAACCAATAACATTGAGTACATTAGCTTTAGCTAATCGTAGTAGGAAGCTCGCGCGAACACCATTGCTGTTCGTCACATTAGCATTCTGATTCACATAACCATCCGAATTGAGAATAAGCTCACGCGCCGTCGTATCACCGACACTGAAATTGCTCGGAGACATCAAAACACTTAAAATTATCCCAGAAACAATTTATGCTATTAAAGGAATAAATATCCATTAACAAAAACTTTAAATACTAAATTAGCTTCTATTAGCCAACAGAAAGTAGCAATAACAGTAGAAAAAATTTTTGTTTCAACTCATATTACTATCTATAATAGAAAAAACACTCAAAAACCATAATTTTTCGAGTGTACATTAGCCCAATTTCAAAAGCGGGTTTCAAAATGAAGAGTCATTTTGAAACCAAATCCCTCTCGTTTTACGTGTTACCGACTACAAAAGGATCATTACTCGTTCCAATTCCCCCACTGATCTGAGTGTCAGACTTCAGATTGATCACCGCGCGAACACCACTGCCGTCCGTCACATGGGCCCACTGATGCACAAGGCCCTCCGAAAGGAGAACAAGCCCATGCGCCGCCGAAAGAACCGACACTGAAATAACTCGGAGACATGGTCCAGTAAGTTGATGAAGAATAGGTATACGCCGATTTATTTAAGTAATTGTTCGTATATCCGGATAAAGCGAGTTCATCAACTGTTATAAGACCTATCGGATAAGTAAGCTTCTTATTTCCCTTGTCACTGGAAGACGTCGTAAATAAATCATTACTCTCATTTGGACAAACTAAACTTGGTGTTTGCAAATTATAGTATCTTTGGTAACCTCCATAATAGGTAGTTCTACCACTTGTACTTACTCCATCTCCATTGTTATTAACAGTAGACAAACTTCGATCGTTACAGAATCCTGAATCAGCTATATAATCTGCATATCCTTTATCTAATATATTTTGTCTATACCAGCTATCTAAATATTTCTTAATATTAGAATCAACTTCATTCGCATTCGTTTGTTCATAAGATGTTCCTAAAGTATTTCCATACATATATCCAACATATGCTGGATCTGTTCGAGTAGTATTAAAAGGAATCGTTGTTCGATTTGAATATCCTAAGCTACTATCAGTTAATTTCATATTCAAATTATTGCCTGTTGCATCAGCTGTTTCTCCAGCATATAAAAGTCTAATACTACCATCCCCATTGATACGGATAATTCGCCAGTAGTAACCAGCAAAGGATACATAGTTGTTCGTAACACTCCCACGGTAGTAATAACTTGTGCCATCTGCATCTTGGATAGCATATAATCCTTTGTCAGATTTATCACTTTCAAGCTCTGTTTGGGTATACTGATATCCCGTCATACGATAAATCATTGTTTTAATCTCTGTTCCACCAGCACCGGTTGTTTTGCTCTCTTCTTTTGTCGCCCCAGTAAGTTCATAAATCGTCGTGCAACCTGAATAATTTTGATAAATTGAGATTAAATCAGATGAACTTGTATTAAATCCTGAACCACAATAATAATACTTTTCCTCACCACCATAAGTTAAAGTAGTTGGGTCGACATTTTGATATTCTGTAAACGTATATTTTCCTGTTGTCGAATCAAATTCATATTCTGTGCCAACTCTAACCAAAATGTTTTCGGCTGTTAAATTACTTGCAATTCCTCCTGTTCCAACTAAATCAGGATGAGGCATCGTAGCAGATATAGTGCTCGTTGCACTTGCATGACTCTCTTGCCAATCAATCAGTGGCGCAGTTTTAGTGAAATCCACTTCTTGTTTTTCACTTATCTTTTGTTTAGCAATTTCTGGGGTTGTTTGATACTCATTTGCCAGAATCGCATCAGCTAAAGTTGTATATCCTTGATCCACTGGACTATAATTACTCACGCTAGCTGAAATAACGACTTTCGATCTAAATAATTTATTCATTGCATCTACATCTTCAATCGTAATATCTTCATCCATCCATAATCTTAACGTATAATCGGCAGAGTCTCCACTTCCTAATGATCCCTGAGCTAAAATTTTAGAATCTATCGAACCAGTCATTGTGGTTGTTGTACTTTCATATTCATTTAAATTTTGAATAGCTTCATTATTTAGCATAACCCGAATATACTTACTATCTAATGTACTATTCTCAAGTATTTCCAAATTAACTGTATAACTTGCAAATAAATCACAAGTATTGGTTATGGTGAATGAATATGGCGTTAAAGTTCTACCCTCTTCATCTAAAATAGGATAAGTATTTTCTAGATTAATAGCATTTTTCTCATTTGTCAGACTTAAACTAAAACATCCACTAGCTACACGATTTAGTCCCTCTTGTGTATACGTAAGAAGCCAATAAGCATAACTTACACCAATGACTATACATATGGCTATTAAAATGCCTATGAAAAGCAGTAACTTTTTTCCTTTTTGATTATTAATCACATTTCTCATATAACTACTCCATTCTTCAGAGTAATTATACACAACCCAGCCATAACAAATAATAAAGCTTTCACATTTTTTCTTTCTTTTAAATTTTCTAATTTCATAATACCCTCACTATACTCTTACTCTATATAATGTATTTTAGCATAATTTTTTTTGAATTTCATTACTTTTTTTCATTTTTCAGAAAAAAAGAGTAAATTTTCTGTTACTACTCAGCCATAAAATAGTAAATTCATAGAATATTCACTATTTTTTCACGAAAAAGTTAGGCAAATAATGCT
>CALVQE010000019.1 GCA_944355355.1 uncultured Bacilli bacterium | reverse complement strand
CATTGTAAAAGGGAAGTTAAACAAGAAGATATAATTAAAGGATATAAAATTAATGAGGATAAATATATAACACTTACAAGTGAAGAACTTAAAAATTTGCGAGTGGAGACTGAAGGTAACATCGAAATCGTCGGTTTTGTTGGAACATCTGAGATCGATCCAGTTTTTTATGAGAAAAGTTATGTGGTTTCAGTGCCAAGTAAGAGTAAAGCATTTAGTTTATTTCGGGATGCTTTAGAAAAAAGCAAAAGGATAGCAATTGCTAAGACAATTTTATCTACCAAATTTTATTATGTGGCCATTAGAATGATGGGGGATAATATGATTATGAGTACGCTTTATTTTAATGAAGAGATAATAATTCCAGATGCAGTATCCTCGGCGAAATATACAAAAAAAGAATTGGATTTGGCGATGAAATTGATTGATTCTTTAAAGATGAAAT
Source organism: uncultured Bacilli bacterium (assembly GCA_944355355.1). Lineage (GTDB taxonomy): Bacteria > Bacillota_I > Bacilli_A > RF39 > UBA660 > Ventrenecus. Next base: position 20,749 of record CALVQE010000019.1, on the reverse strand, counting down.
TTAAACCAGAAGAATATGTCGATGAATATCAGGAAAATGTTAAGGAAGCCATTAAAGAGAAGCAAAAGGGTATAAAGCCTAAGAAAGTCAAAGTGAAAAGAAATAATAATATTAAAGATTTGATGCAGGCTTTGGAGTTAAGTTTGAAAAATGTTTGATAGAAAAAATATAAAGCCAATGCTAGTTGCAGAAATACCATTTGCTTTTGAAAATAAATATTTATATGAAATAAAGTTTGATGGTATAAGAACATTAATCTATGTAAATAAAAATAATATAAGTATTAGAACAAGAAATAATGTCGATGTAACACATTTATTTTTGGAATTACATGGTATTAAAAATATTGTGGGAAGGGATACATGTATATTTGATGGCGAAATTGTTTTGTTTGATAAAGGTAGGCCATCTTTTAGTAGTTTACAAAAAAGACTTAGAATAAAAAATAAAGATAGAATTAAAGAGGTAAGTTTGGATAATCCAGTACAGTTTGTAGTATTTGATATTATTTATCGAAATAGAGATTTAACTAATAAAACATTAGTAGAGCGAAAGAAAATATTAGATAAATATAAAGATACAGATTCTTTTGTTAAATCTAAAGTTTATAGTGATGGGGAAAAGTTATTTACATTTGTTAAAAAGTTGGAACTTGAAGGAATTGTTGCAAAAGAAAAGGATAGTCTTTACTATGTTAATAAAAGAAGTAATGTGTGGATTAAATTAAAAAATTATCAGACTGATGAATTTTATATCGGTGGTTACGTTAAAAATAGAACAAGTTATAGTTTGCTTTTAGGAGAAAAGAAAAAGAATAAATTATATTATGTTGGTAAAATAAAAGTTACTAACAATAAAGATATAACTAAAAAAGTATTAGCAAAAAAGAAAATAAATAATCCATTTGATAATTATGAAAGTTATGGCATATTTATTGAGCCAAATATTAAAATAATTATCAATTATTTAGAGAAAACTAAGAGTAATATGTTAAGACATCCTTTTATGTAGGTTGTCTTTTTCTATTTTTTTTGTTTTAATAGTTATGTGATTAATTATGATTTTATTTGTAAGTGGTAGAACAGATATAGTGGCTTTTTATAGTAAGTGGTTTATGAATAGGTATAGGGAGGGATTCGTCGATGTTAGAAATCCTTTTAATCCTAAGTTAGTAAGTCGTATTAAATTTAGTAATGTCGATATGATTATGTTTTGTACAAAAAATCCTTTGCCAATTATACCGTATTTAAAAGAAATTGATAAACCGATTCTTTTTCATGTAACGCTTACGTCTTATAAAAAAGATATTGAACCAAATGTAGATGATAAGAGTAAAATTATTGAAGGGATAAAAGAAATATCTAAAATTATTGGTAAGGATAATGTTGTTGTTAGATATGATCCGATATTTATAAACAGTAAGTATACTATGAATTACCATAAGAAAGCATTTAAAAGAATGTGTGAATTACTTAGTGGTTATGTGAATAGAGTTATCGTTTCTTTTTTGGATAATTATAAAAATGTTCAGAAGAATATGGGATATTTAAAACCAGTACCTTTTACGGAAGATATGTATAAAGAAATTGGCGAGTATTTTAGTAAGGGGGCAAGAATTAACGGAATGGTGGTACAAACTTGTTTTGAAAACCGTAATTTGGTTGAGTATGGTTTTGTTAAAGGTGATTGTTTGTCTCGAGAATTGGCTTTGAAAATGACTGGTAATAAGTATCCAAAGCAAGTAGCCCGTAAAGGTGGTAAGTGTGAATGTGTCCAAATGGTTGATATTGGTGTGTATAATACTTGTAAACATTTGTGTAAATATTGTTATGCTAATTATATGGAAGATATGGTTTTAAATAATTATTTTAAACATGATGATAATTCTTCTTTACTTATTGGAGAACTTGAAAGTGATGATATAATAAAAGAGAGGGTGAAATAATATGATTGATGATATTGAAAATTTGTTGATAGAAATAAGAAATATTTGAAAGGTAATTTACATACTCATACAACTAATTCTGATGGTGATTATAGCGTTTGGGAAGTATTAGATATTTATAAGAATAATGGATATGATTTTTTAGGAATAACAGACCATGAAGTGTTTTGTGAAGAAAAATATGATGGGGAAATTACCTTAATTCATGGTATTGAAGAATCTAGTTTATATGTACAAAATGATGATAGAAGAGGTACTTATGCACATTTTAATTGTTTTATTCCTAAAGAAAATGTTAAAGCAAAAGTTAAATATTATCAAAATGTTGGTGATTTACAAAAAAATATTGATGAACTTAATAAAATGTATTCTTTAGTGCAATTTAATCATCCTCTTTTTTCAAGATTTTTGGATAATGAACATTTGGCTTTGGACGGTTATGATTTGATTGAAATATATAATCACAAAGATTTTGTGGAAGAAACAGGAATGAGTAATGCAGAAAATTTGATTAGGACAATGCTTAATAATCATAAGAAATTTTGGATAAGTGCGAACGATGATTTTCACGGACCATATTATGGAACGAAAAATGATAGGTGTTTTGGTGGTTTTAATATGGTTTGTGCTGATAATAATGAAGAAAGTATTTTGCATGCTATTAAAAATGGATACTTTTATCCAACGACTGGACCAATGATAAAGGATTTTCGTAGAGAAGGAAATATTTTTAAAATTGAAACTACACCAGTTAAAAGGATTGTTTTTTATAGTAACATGCGTAGATGTAAAAATATATTTGATTTAAATGATGAAAAAATAACTTATGGCGAATATGAACTTAGAGGTAATGAATTTTATCTTTGGGTTAAGATAATTGATAAAGATGGCAAGTTGGCGTGGAGTCAGCCGGTATATTTAGAGTGAGAAAATACATAAAAACCTTTATTTTAAGCAAAATAAAAATAGAGGTTTTATTATGGCGTTAAAAGAATATAATCAAAAAAGAAATTTTGATAAGACACATGAACCCAAAGGAAGAAAAGAGAAAAGTAATAAAAAGCTTAGGTTTGTGGTGCAACATCATATTGCAAGAAAAGATCATTATGATTTTAGGTTAGAGTGGGAAGGAGTTTTAAAAAGTTGGGCGGTTCCTAAAGGTCCATCATATAATCTTAAAGATAAGAGACTGGCAGTAATGGTAGAGGATCATCCACTTAGTTATAGGAATTTTGAAGGAACAATACCTGAAGGAGAATATGGAGCGGGTACTGTTATGCTTTGGGATTATGGAACTTGGGAAGTTGTTGGAAAGAAACCGGATTTTAAAAAGGGGATAATTAAATTTAGATTAAAAGGTAAAAGGCTAAAGGGATTATGGACATTAGTTTTAATGAAAGGTACTAATTGGTTATTAATTAAGGATGAAGATGAATACCATTTATATGATGATATATCGGAATTTTATACAAGTATTAAAAGCGGAAAAACAATGGATGAAATTGCTTTAAAGAAAAGTTTTATAGAATTAACTAATCCGGAGAAAGCAATATTTAAAAATCCGAAAGTTACGAAGAAAGACATTTTTAATTATTATGAAAAAGTAGCTGAAAGAATGTTACCTTATGTTGAAAATAGACTTATTAGTACAATAAGACTTCCAGATGGTGCTGGAGGTGTGCCTTTTTATAAGAAACACTTTGAAAATTTGGATGGTTATTTGGGGGTTAAAAAGTTACGGTGTAGTGAAGATAATAGAAATGATTACTACTTTATAAAAGATATAAATGGAATAATGCAGGAAGTACAGATGAACAGTTATGAGTTTCATATATGGGGAAGTAAGATAGATGATGTTAATCATGCGGATATATTGGTTTTTGATTTAGATCCAGATGAAAAGTTGAGTTTGACAAGATTGCGCGATGGGGTAAAGGATTTAAAAAAAATATTGGATGATTATAATTTAGAATCTTTTTTGAAGACTAGTGGAGGAAAAGGATATCATATAGTTGTGCCTTTAAGAAACAAAACTACTTGGAAAAATGCACGGGGGATTGCTCGGAACATTGCTAAAATAATGGAGGCAACTTGGCCCGATAAATATACGAGTAATATGAAAAAAAGGAAAAGAAAAGGGAAAATTTTTATCGATTGGGTTAGAAATATAAAAGGAGCTACTAGTGTAGCGCCATATTCGATAAGACTTAGAGGAAAAGCAACAGTTTCAATGCCAATTAAATGGAGTGAACTTGATAAGGTAAAACCTGATGAAATAACTATAGATAAAGCAATTAAAAGATTAAATAGAGTTAATCCTTGGAAAGATTTTTTAAATAAGTATTGATTATATTAATAGTTTTTGATATAGTGTTGGTACTTAACAGGTTGTTAAGCTGTGATTTAAGTTGATGTATAACCTTAGGAAATTAGAGAAAGTATTAGGAGGTTATATGAAGCAATCAATTATATCATACTTAAATCATCATAAATCAAAGAATTTTAGAGATTTACTTTTTTCTTATATAGATAAAAGTAATCTTAAGGATTCCGATGTTTATAAAAGTGTAGATATCGATCGACGGTTATTTTCTAAGATAAGGTGTAATGAAAATTATATTCCTAGTAAAAATACAATTATTAAATTAGGGTTGGCTCTTAAACTTGATAGACATAGATTTGATAAATTGTTGAATAGTGCCGGTTATTGTTTGGGGGAAAATAACATTTTTGATTTAATTGTAGTTTACTGTTTAGAAAATAGTATTTACGATTTAAATGTTGTGAATGACTATTTGTTTAAGTTTTGTGGTACTGTTTTATAACAGTATTTTTTTGTCGCTTTAAAAGAGACCTTTTTAAATTTTTTATGTGTTATATTTATTTTGCAAGGAGGAAAGACACAGACAGCAATAAAAATAACTGAAAAAGTAAAATTAATTTCCTGATTAGAAATTTTTGTGTCTTGTTAAAGCCACTTACAGCAATTTTTATGAAAATGTTTTGGGTTACTTATTGTTAGTGGCTTGTTGCCCCCTTTAATGGAGGATATATGGATTATTTAGAAGGGTTAAAGAAAAATAGTACAGTTACTAATTCTAAAGGTGGTAAATATTATGCTAGTAGTTATGATGCTAATTTAGATGTTTTTGCTATGCTATCTAGATATAATAGTAGTGATGAAATTATAAATAAATTTAAGTTGGCATTAAATGAAAATAATACTTTAGCTTTAGCAAATTTATTATATATTTTAGATATTAGAAACGGTAAAGGGGAAAGAAGATTATTTAAAATAATATATGAATACTTATGTAGTAATTATCCAGAATATGCTTTACAAGTCTTACCTTTTATAAGTAAACTTGGACGTTTTGATTATGTTTTAATTGGTATGGGGACTAAAATTGAAAAAGAGACAGTAGATTTAATAAAGAAACAATTGAAAAAGGATATTAAAAGTGAATCTCCATCTCTTTTAGCAAAGTGGTTGCCATCAATAAGAACTCATAAGCAAAATAATAAAATGGCTAAAAAATTGGTTAAATTACTAGGAATGTCAGAAAAAGAATATCGAAAGATGTTAAAAAAATTAAGACAAAAAATTAATATAGTAGAAACTAATTTAACTGAAAAAACATATGATAAAATTGATTTTTCACATGTTCCTAGTTTAGCAATGATTAAATATAGAGAAGCATTTAGTCGAAATATGTGGGAAAAATTTATGGATTATAAAAATAATTTGAAAAATAATAAGACAACCATAAATACCCAAGGGCTTTTTTGTTATCAAATAATCAAAAATGTTCTTTTTAATAAAGGAATGGATAACAAAATACTAGATTTGATGTGGCAAAACCAGAAGCAAATTGTTACTGATAAGAATTTATTGGTAATTGCTGATACATCGGGATCTATGTTTAGTAATAATGCTATACCTTACTGTACTTCTATTGGGTTAGCAATATATGCTGCTCAACATAATAAAGGTATTTTTAAAAATCATTTTATTACTTTTTCTAATAATCCTTATTTTCAAGAAATAAAGGGAAGTAATATATCAGAAATTGTTAATAACATTATTTCAGAAGTTGGTACTACTGATATTGATAAAGTATTTGAACTCCTACTGAATACGGCAATAAAAGGTAAAGTTAAACAAGATGCTATGCCTAGTCATATTTTATTAATAAGTGATATGGAATTTGATGAAGGGGTTTTATCAAAAGGGGGGACAAATCTTGAAGGCTGGAGGGTTGCTTTTCAAGAAAAAGGTTATCAGCTTCCATCTATCATATATTGGAATGTAGCATTAAATTCTTTGGGAATTCCTATTACAAAATATGAAGAGGATGTAGCAATTGTTAGTGGTTTTTCAATCAATATATTGGAAAATTTACTAACTTTAGATAAGTATCGACCTGTTGATTTAATGTTAGATAAGTTAACTATCTATTTAGAAATGCTAAATAGATAGTTTTTAATATAAAAAAACGAGCCATAATTGGCTCGAAATAAATTATTTAACTTCGATGTATTTTTTGTTTTTGTCTTCATCGATTTTGTCGATGGCTATTGTTAAGATACCATCTTTGAATTCAGCAGTTATTGAATCTTCATCGATGTCTTCAAGATGGAAACTTCTTTCAATTTTGCCATACATTTTTCTTTCACGATGAAGATATTTTTTATTTTCTTCTTCTTTTTGTTCTTTTTCAGCACGAATTACAATATTTCCTTTATTGCATTCTACTTTAATATCTCCTTTATCATAGCCAGGAACATCCATTTCTATGAATACTTTATTATCCTTTTCATAAATATCACATTTCATCTTATTTTCAATTGTCAAATCACTTAACATATCATCAAAAAACATTCTGCTTGGTAACATAAATAATCATCTTCCTTTCTTAATTATTATTTTCCAAATACTTATGTTTATACTTGAAAATGTTTTTTATCAATATTTCCTATTGACACTAATAATATATCATTAAAGTTAGCAGTTGTCAAGTGTGAGTGCTAATTTCACAAAAGTTTCACAATAAAAGAAAAATCACTTTGAAATTCCAAAGTGATTAATCAACTCTTAGGGCTTCAACTGGATCTTTTTTGCTAGCCATGCGTGATGGAATAAGTCCAGCGATTGTTGTAAGTAAAATACTTATTATTACTAGTATTATGGCTCCGTCGATAGGTAATATTGCTACATTAGAAATATTAGCTAGGTTTTTAATTATCATATTTATTGGAATTGTCAGAAGTAGAGTAATAAGAATACCCATAACTCCGGCGATTAGACCTTCGATAAAAGTTTCGGCGTTAAATACACGAGATATATCTTTTTTACTTGCACCGATTGCTCGAAGAATACCGATTTCTTTAGTTCTTTCTAGAACAGAAATGTAAGTAATTATACCGATCATTATTGATGATACAATTAAAGAGATACTTACGAAAGCCATTAAAACATAACTGATGACATCGATAATGGTAGAAACTCCACTCATCATGACTCCAACTAAGTCGCTATAGTTTATAACATTTTCTTCTCGTCCTTCGGCTTGTTCTTTTTCGTTGTAATCATTAATGATGTTAACTATTTCCTCTTTAGAATCAAAGTCTTTAGGATAGATGTTAATTGATGATGGTTTATCTAAGTCGATTACACCAATTTGGTTTAAAACATCTTCATAAGTTGCTCCAGCTTGTTTTTCATAGTTTTCAATTACTTGAGTCATTTCTGATGGACTTAGACTTTGCAAGTAGGCTAGTTGTTCAGGAGTCAAAGAATCAATTGTAAATTCTTCATCATTAAATTCCCGTCCTGTGAAGATGTTGATATCTGGATTTTCGCTTTGTTCTTTAGCAATTTGGGATTCATTTATTTTGTTTATTACATATTCTTTTAAATCTTTTAAGTAAAGAACTCCTCCAGCAGTAGAGGCAACAACAGATTCTTCGTTGGGTTTGATAATGCCAGTGATAGTTAATTCTTCAGCATCAGTTAGTAAGTTTTTCATATATTTTTCATCTGATCTTTTATCTACCCAGATGCCGTTTTCTTTTTCATAGTAATCAGAATTTAAGATAAATTTGAAAGTCATACCAACTAGGTCATCGATTTCGTAAGATGTTTGTTCTACTTCAAAGGCAGTACCATTTAAAATACTTTGATACATTTCGGATAATTCGCTAGAATCTTTTAATCCTAAGGCATATAAAGTAAAGTCGCTGATTTCATTATTTTCATCAACTACTAGAACAACTTCATTATACTTAGTTGGCCATGCTCCGGCGACTAGGTCATACATTTGCTCATTCATTTCCTCATTGTCAAACATTTCTGAGAAAACATCAGTAGAAACAAAGGCTGATTGCATTTCTCCCATTGACATACCAAGTTCATCTAAAACACTGTTGGGATTTACTTGAATAATTTCATCAGAATTATCTTTATAAATTTGAAGGTTTAAATTATATGAGTATCCAATAGAAGTTGTATAGTCTTTAATATTGGTTTTATCGCTTTCAATATAGGCTTTGAAGGCTTCTAGGTTATTATTTTTAACTTTGGCAGCAACAGTACTCATCATACTGCTCATGACATCGTTAGAATATATTTTGCCGTCGTTGTGAATTTCTTTGTTAGGGTCTGGCTGCATAGATTCAAGAAAATCGGCGATTTGGACAGATTCTTCTTGAACTGTTAAAGGATAGCTAGTTAGTGTTTCCTCTTCAACATTATTGATATATTGTTGGACACCGTTAGATAGGGAAAGAATTAAGGCTATACCAATGATACCGATGGAACCCGCGAAGGCTGTAAGGATTGTCCTTCCTTTTTTGGTCATTAAGTTGTTTAAACTTAGGTTCATGGCTGTTAGGAAAGACATTGATGTTTTTTTGACTTTTTTCTTTTCTTCCTTTTTAGTTTCTTTTTCTTCTTTTTTAAAACTGTATGGCATGGAGTCACTCGTTATTTCACCGTCGAGTAGGTTAATGATTCTAGTTGAATATTTTTGAGCCAGTTCAGGATTGTGGGTAACCATTATTATCAAACGGTCTTTGGAAATTTCTTTAAGTATTTTCATGATTTGTTCGCTAGTTTTAGTGTCAAGTGCACCGGTAGGTTCATCAGCAAGTAAGATATCTGGATCATTTACTAGGGCTCTTGCTATAGCAACTCTTTGCATTTGCCCACCGGACATTTGGTTTGGTTTTTTATGCATTTGGTCTTTTAGACCAACTTTTTCTAGAACAGCAATGGCTTTTTTTCTCCTAGTTTGTTTGTCAACTCCTGATAAAGTTAAGGCAAGTTCGACATTGGACAAAACTGATTGGTGAGTAATAAGATTGTAGTTTTGAAAAACAAAACCAATGCGATGGTTACGATATGTATCCCAGTCACGATCTTTATATTTTTTTGTGCTGATGCCATCGATGATTAAATCACCAGATGTATAGTGATCAAGCCCCCCGATGATGTTAAGTAAAGTAGTCTTGCCGCAGCCAGATTGGCCTAAAATAGAAACGAATTCGTTTTCACGAAATTCGATACTAATACCTTTTAAGGCTTTAACAGATTCATTTTCTGTTTCATAATTTTTCTTGATGTTATTTAATTTTAACATTGTGTCATCTCCTTGTTATTTTTTTAATATTTCAAAATCGATAGTTTTAATTGTTTTAATATTTTTATGAATTTGGTTCTTTAAGTAAAATTCTAGATGGAGAAGTTCTCCCATTGTAAGAGCATCTTCAACGCCAATTTCTATTGTTACACAATAATAATCTTTAACATTTACTAAAGATGCGGAAGAAAATGTAACATCTTTAGTTTTTTTAATAATACTTTTGATTTTATTGATTATCTTATCGGAATTATCATTTTGGCCATTTATTAATACGATGTTATCTAAGATTATGCGTAATCCTTTGTAGAAAATAAGGATGATTATTAATAAGACACCAAGATAATCAAAAAAGGAAACCCACACACTTAAGAGAATAAATAGTGAAGAAATAATGGTAAGTAGGGCATCATAATAAGAACTGTGGCATGATGCAAATAGCATTTGACTGTGAATATCTTTGCCAATTTGGAGTAAGTAATTGGAATTTAGAAATTGCATTAGAGTAACTGATAAAATTACAAAGGTAATTATCGGGTTAGTTTGAGCATATTCTAAGTATAAAGATCTTATAAAGATATAAATAGCTAGTAATATGAATATTACCCCTACAAGTATTTGGGCGATATATTCGGTTTTGCCATAGCCAAAAGGGTGTTTTTTGTTTGCTCTTTTGTGACCGATTAAGCTACCGATGAATGCTAAAACTTCCTCAGAAAAATCACATAATGTGTAATAGCCATTGGTAACTAGGGTGTAACTACTTAGAAATAAGCCTCCGATAATTTTTAAAATAGAGACAGTCAAATTGATAAACATACTAAATATAAGTGATTTACGTTCTTTTTTCATTATTTACCTCATACATAAAATTATACCATAAATGGGTATAAAAAAAGAACAATATTTTGCTCTTTTAATCAAATATGATGTAATTTTCTTTGCGAGGTGCTGCAGGGGGCAGAGGACAATCACGGTATCCTAGGACAATGTTGCCGATGCCTTCATAGTTTTCATCAAGACCCCATTTTTGCAAATATTTTTTTCCTTCTTCTGTTTCGAATGTTTCTTTGGCACGATGAATCCAGCATGAATCAACACCTAAAGAGAAGGCAGCATTGAGCATATTTGTGATAACTGCAGAACCATCTTGGACATATGTTGATACGTTTTTATCAGCAAATACTATTAATAGAGTTGGGGCTTCATAAAAAGGATTTAGCCCTGGTTTATTTACAAAGCTACCATTAATTTTGGCAATTTCTTCGATTGTATCACAATCACGGACAACAACGATTCTTGCACTTTGTTTGCTTTTGCCATTTGGAGCATAAGTACCACATTTTAGAATTTCTTCAAGATTTTCCATTGGTATTTGGTCACCCTTAAATTTTCTAATACTTCTTCTTTCACATAAAATTTTTGTTACTTCATTCATTAATTATCACCATCCTTTATTAGTGTATCACAAATTTTGTAAAAAGTATTGATTTTTAGTGTAATTTTTGATATTCTATTTACATGTCATGGCGGAATTGGTGAAGTGGTTAACACGCCGGATTGTGGCTCCGGTATGCATGAGTTCGATCCTCATATTTCGCCCCATTAGTGTAAGTTAAACTAGGATTTTGATATTCCTAGTTTTTTGTGATTTTGAATTAAATTCGATTTGTGTTATACTTATAATGAATGGTGTGGAGAGAAAATTATGATATTATATAATGAAGTAAAGCTAAATCAAAATGATTTTAAGACAGAGAAAGAATTGCAAACCTATTTTGAACATAATTTGAAGTTAATACTAAATTATACTTTTGTTGATACAGAAATGTCAGTTGGTAATTTTAGAATTGATACTTTAGCTTTTGATGAAGAAACAAAATCTTTTAGAATTATTGAATATAAAAATGTAAAAAATTCTAGTTTAGTTGATCAGGGATATACATATTTAAAACTTTTATTAGAAAGAAAGGCTGATTTTGTTTTGAAATATAACGAAAAACAAAACAAAAATTTAAGAATAAATGATATAGATTGGAGTCAATCTAGAATAGTATTTGTATCTCCTATGTTTACATCATATCAATTAAATGCTACTGATTTTAAAAATATTCCAGTTGATTTAATCAAAGTTACTAGATATGAAGAGAGTGTTGTTGATGTTGAATTTATTAAAAAAACTAGTGATATTAAAATTGAAGAAATGGATTTTATGAATAAACAGGAAAAAATTAATAGTGAAATCAAGGTATATACGGAGGAAGATCATTTAAATAATGCTTCAGCAATTATTAAAGAGGCTTATGCAAAATTAAAAGATATAGTTCTTAATTTGGATGATATTGATGTTGACGTGAAGAAGGTCTATATTGCTTTTAAAGGAAAAACAAATATATGTGACATAGAGGTTTTTAAAAATAAATTGAAAGTAATGTTGAATGTTAAAAAAGGTAATTTGAGAGATCCTTTAAAAATAACTGAAGATGTATCTGAAAAAGGACACTGGGGTAATGGAGATTATCGAGTTGAATTATATACAATAGATGATGTTGACAATGTGATTCCATTGATAAAACAATCATTAGAAATAAATAAAAAATAAACAGGAATTAAAGATGTTTTAATAAGTTAAAAATTATGAAAGAAAGCTTAAGAAAGTGGTGTAGCATGGGAGTATATGAAAGTGAAGCAAAATTAGAGGAAAAACTAATTGACCAATTAGTAAAGCAAGGATATAAAAAAGTTCAAATAGATACTGTAGAAGATTTAGAAAGAAATTTTAGAGAACAAATAAATGAACATAATAAGTTAAGATTAGATGGGAAACCTTTAAGTGATAAAGAATTTGAACGATTAATGATTAAAATATCTGGTAAAGGTGTTTTTCAAAGTGCAAAAGAGTTAAGACAATTACAAGATATACAACGTGACGATGGTACCATCGCTTATATAGAACTTTTTAATACCAGGGAATGGTGTCAGAATATTTTTCAAGTTACTCATCAGACTACAGTTGAAGGAAAATATACTAATAGGTATGATGTAACTCTACTTATAAACGGATTACCTCTTGTCCAAATAGAATTAAAGCGTAGAGGAATGGATATGAAAGAAGCTTTTAATCAAATTAAAAGATATAAAAGACATTCCTATAGTGGATTATATAAATTTATACAAATATTTATTATTAGTAATGGAGTAGATACTAAATACTTTGCTAATGGGGATCAAGAATTAAATTATGGTTTTACTTTTTATTGGACAGATGTGAACAATGAAAGAATCAATAATTTAGAATATTTTTGCTTAACTTTCTTAGATAGGTGTCAAATAGGAAAAGTTATTGCGAGATATATGATTTTAAACCAAACAGAAAAAATGTTATTAGTAATGAGACCATACCAAATTTATGCCGTTGAAAACATTGTGTCAAGAGCACTTGATACAAATAACAATGGTTATGTTTGGCATACAACAGGATCTGGTAAAACAATAACATCATTTAAAACAAGTCAAATACTTGCAAAGGAACCGTCTATTAACCAAGTTTTCTTTTTGGTAGATAGAAAAGATTTAGATAAACAAACTTTAGATGAATTCAATAAATTTAAACCTGGTTGTGTTGATTTAACAAATAATACAGATAAATTAATTGAGCAAATGAAAGATAGTACTAAAGATTTAATTGTAACAACAATTCAAAAAATGGCAAATGCTTGTTCTAATCCTAAGTATGCACCTATTTTAGAAAAGTATAAAGATTTAAAAACGGTATTTATTATAGATGAATGTCATCGTTCACAATTTGGAGATATGCATAGACAAATATCTAAAACATTTACAAATGCTCAATATTTTGGATTTACTGGTACTCCAAGATTTAAAGAAAATCCATCTCAAGATGGTAGAAGTACTGCCGATATATTTGAAAAATGTTTACATACTTATCTTATTAAAGATGCTATAAAAGATGGTAATGTTTTAGGATTTTCTGTAGATTATATTAAAACAATAGAGAGTCAGATAGATGATTCTGATGAAGAAATGGTACAGGCAATAGATACAAATGAAGTGTTTGTTGATGATGCAAGAATCTCTATAATTGCACAACATATAATAGATCATCATAATATTAAAACTAGAGATAGAAAATATAATTCTTTATTTGCAGTTAGCTCAATTCCAATGTTAACTAAGTATTATGATACGTTTAAAATATTAAATAATAACTTAAAAATTGGAGCAATATTTACTTATGGCGCAAATGAAAATTTAGATCATAAAGAAGAACATTCTAGAGATACTTTAGAAAGAATAATTTCTGATTATAATAAAATGTATAATACTAATTTTAGTACAAATACTTTTGATGCTTATTTTAGAGATATCTGTAAAAAAATAAAAAATACTGATATTGATATAGTAATTGTTGTTGATATGTTATTAACTGGATTTGATGCAAAAAGACTAAATACTCTTTATATTGACAAACCTTTAAAATTTCATAATTTAATACAAGCATTTTCCAGAACAAATAGGGTAGAATCGGATACAAAACCTTTTGGAAATATAGTTTGTTATGATTTACCATCTAAATTTAGAGTAGATGAAGCAGTTAAATTGTTTTCACAGACAGATAGTATTGATACGGTTATAATGGCACCGTATGAAGATTATCTGAACAAATTCAAAGTAGCAGTTTTAGAGTTGTTAAAAATTGCTCCTGTAGTTGATTCTGTAGATTCATTAGAACGAGAAGAAGATATTAAAGCATTTATCATAGCCTTTAGGACAGTAGCTAAGCTTTTAGTAAGTTTAAAAACTTTTAATGAGTTTGACTTAGATAATGGTGATACTGAATTAAATGCTCAAATGTTTGAAGATTATAAAAGTAAATACTATGAACTTTATAGAAAGTTATTGAACGATAAAGAAAAAAGTTCAATATTAAATGATGTTACATTTTCACTTGAATTAATTCAAACAGATAAAATAAATGTTTCTTATATTTTAAATTTAATTAGAAATGTTGATTTAACTAATGAACATCAAAAGAAGAAAGATATTGAAAATATCGAAAGTAAGTTAGTTAATATTACAGATGACGAATTATTCTTAAAAGCTGATATAATTAGAAGTTTTTTAAAATCAATTTTACCAACATTAAAAGAAGATGATTCCATTGATGAAGCATTAGATAAACATATGAATGTAGAAAGAGAAAAAGAAATAGAAAAATTTTCAAAAGATAATAACATTAATTTAGATAATTTAAAAGAAATTATTGATGAATATGAATATAGTGGAATTTTCCCAGATAGTTTAATTGGTAAATCAATTGATGCACCATTTTTAAAGAAAATATCAATTATTGAAAATATTAAAGTATTTATAAGAAATTTATTAAAGAAGTATATGTAGGAGGAAGTTATGTCAAGAGAAGAAAAACAACAAACACAACAAGCAGAGTTACAAAAACAATTATGGAGTATTGCCAATTCCTTAAGAGGCAATATGGATGCCAATGATTTTAAAAATTATATTTTAGGATTAATTTTCTATAAATATTTATCAGAAAACTTAGTAAGTTATGTTGATAAAGTATATTTAAAAAGCGATAATATGACATACGAAGAGGCTTGGCAAAAAGAAGAATATAGAGAAGCTTTAAAAAGTCAATTAATTAATGATTCTAACATGGGATATTACCTTGACTCAGATTACTTATGGAGTACTTTAATAAAGAAAATTAAAACAGGTAAGTTTGATATATCTATGTTACAAAAAGCAGTTAATATCATTTCTGAATCAACATTAGGTAATGAATCTGAAGATGATTTTGAAAATTTATTTGAAGACATGGATTTAAACAATTCAAAATTAGGTAGAGGAGTAAATGAAAGAACAGAATTAATATCTACAATAATGTTAAAAATAGATGATATTGATTTTCATCACGAGGATGCAGAAATTGATGTATTAGGTGATGCTTATGAATATTTAATTTCTAATTTTGCAGCCTCAGCAGGTAAAAAAGCAGGAGAGTTTTATACACCACAACAAGTATCAAGAATTTTAGCCAAACTAGTTACAATCAATAAAGCAAAATTACAATCAGTATATGATCCAACTTGTGGATCGGGATCATTACTTCTAAGAGTTGGAAAAGAAACCAATGTTGCTAAATATTATGGACAAGAATTAAACTCAACAACATACAACTTAGCAAGAATGAATATGTTGCTACATGGTATTTCATTTAAACATTTTGACATTAAAAATGCTGATACTTTAACAAATCCAAAACATCTTGATTTAAAATTTGATGCAATTGTCGCTAATCCACCATATTCGGCACAATGGAGTGCAGACCCTAAATTCTTGGAAGATGAAAGATTTAGTGCATATGGTAAATTAGCACCAAAATCAAAAGCAGATTATGCGTTTATTCAACATATGATTTATCAACTATCAGATAGCGGAACAATGGCAGTTGTTTTACCTCATGGAGTTCTATTTAGAGGAGCTAGTGAAGGAGTAATTAGAAAATATTTAATAAAAGAGAAAAATTATCTAGATGCAGTAATAGGATTACCAGCAAATATCTTTTATGGAACTAGTATTCCAACCTGTATTTTAGTGTTTAAAAAATGTAGAGAACATGAAGAAAATATTTTATTTATTGATGCATCAAAAGATTTTGAACCAGGAAAAAATCAAAATAGGTTAAGAGATTCTGATGTAGATAAAATTATTCAAACTTATATTGAAAGAAAAGAAGATGAAAAATATTGTCATGTTGCACCCTTATCAGAAATAGAAGAGAATGAATACAACTTAAATATTCCTAGATATGTTGATACTTTTGAAGAAGAAGAACCAATTGATATTAAACAAGTACAAAAGGATTTAAAAGAAATTGATAAGCAAATTGTAGAAGTTGATAAAGAACTTAATGTTTATTTGAAAGAATTAGGATTAGAAGAAATATAAATAAGGATAGGGCAGTAATATGAATTATAAAAAAGCAAAATGTCAGCATTGTAATAATGAAACCTTGATGGAAGTAAGGGATATAAATAAAATAGAACAAGGAAATCCTTCAAGTGATGATTATTGTTACGATATGCAAGTAGTATTATTTTGTCCGACATGTCATAATTATAATATTATTAATGCATATTGGGATAATACATATGGAAAAAAGAATGAAATAGAACAATATGAAGAAATATATGGGTTGGACTGTGTTGAAGAATCAATTATTTTTCCTGTACCGTCTAACTTAATTTCACAGAAGTCTGATTTGGTACCCAAAAATATTTTACATAATTTAGAAAAGGCTTATGAGTTGAAAAATATTGATGAAGAATCTTGTCTGGTAAAGTTACGAAAAACATTAGAAATAATTTGTAATGATAAAAATGCTAATGGGCCAGACTTGTATCATAAGATAGCCAATTTGTCAGAAAGGGGGATTTTACCAAATACGCTTAATTCTGCATCTACAATAACTAGAAAATTGGGTAATATAGGAGCTCACGAAGATTTTATTGACATATCTTCTGTTGATTTAAAAATTGTTATTGAACTAGTAGAATATATAATTCAATACATATATGTATTGCCAAAAGAAATTGAAAGATTGGAATCAAAGTTTTTAAATTAAAAGGACTTATACAAACATATTCTGTAAAAGTCCTTTTTTTAAATGTTTTAAATTGGATAAAATAGAAATTTCTAATTCAATTTTGTTATCGATTATTTCTAGAAAATTAGAAATAAATATTTGCTTTTTTAAAGGAGGAATTTTCATTGTAATATTTTCCATGATATTATTCATTAATTTTGGATTACCAACATATGAAACGTATTTAGGAGTTTCAAGATTCAATAGTTCAGCCATTAATTTATTTATATACATATCATTATCATTAAATAATATGCCACATACATTTGTACATCTAAATTTTCCTTTTCTATAAAAAACTTTACCAGCATTAGCTCCATCAGTTGTCCAAGTTAAGTATTTTCCATTGAAATCATAAGTCGTATCGTATCCTAAAATTCCATTGTTACTTGTCTGGGAAGAATAAACTGGGTATAGAAAGTTATTCTCTTTTTTAGACGATATATTTGATTTTGAAATGATAACACCACGTGTGCTATGAAAAATATTTCCAATTTTAATAGTGCTCCATTGTGTAGTGTCGCTTTTTGTTTGTACTATAAGTCCTTTTTTAAATAAAGAAGATACTAGAAAAGTTATATAAACATATCTTGCAACAATGCTTTTTTATATTTTAACAATTTAGATAATTTTTGCTCTTCTAGGCTTATTTTAAAATTAAGTTTATTAAAATATTTTGCATATTTATTTTGAGTTTCAATATCTGGTAAATTAATTGGAATATCACACAAATTATTAAAATTTAATGTATTTCTAACTCCTCCTTCAAATCTTGAAGAAGTTTCTTTTTTAAAATAATCAGAATTAAACCATTCAAACAAATAAGTGTTATTTTGTGTAGTTGTAAAGCATTCATATAATGGGCTAACTACACTTATAGAATCATTTTCTTTCAGTGCAAGAGAACCTACATTCAATCTTGAAGGATTGTATCCAAAAACCCCTTTCTTTATAACATAATAATTTCTTAGATTTTTACTAGCAACATTTCGGTCTTCAAATTGCTCTGATTGAGGAATAAATCCTGCTTTATTACTTATACTTTCAACATAATTAATAGTGCCATCTTTATTTTTTTTATTCCATTTATTTAATATGGCTCCCAACTTACATACATGATTTCCATTTTTAAATATTTCACTTTTTGTGTATGATTTAAATAACTTAAGGACTTCAATTTTTTTAGTTTGTAGCTCTATTTTTTTGTCTAACAATGATAAAGTTTTCCCTATTTTTACTTGTTCTTTTAAAGAAGGAGTTTTAATATTAATTTTTCTACAAACCTCTTGATTTAATTTTGGTTGTGCTGTACCTGTATTATAAGGCTCATAATTAATATTTTCTAAGCAAGATTCTAAAAAGTCAATATTATAGTTTTCTTTAGGTCTTAAAACATGTGCATGATTGTTAACCCAATATTTTCCTGTTGCCTTAAATACTAATTGAGTTGATCTGGATAGGATATTTGCTCCGTCTTCACCTAATAATAATAACTCTTCATCAAATATGTAATCATTAATATAATCTATAATTCCAGATGCTCCGTAATAGGGATATATTCCCTTAATATTGTTTCTGTCACTATCTTTAATTGGTTTCCTTCTGTCATCTAAAAAATCAACTACATCTTCTAATTTTTCATCTTTCCAATCATTGCTAAATTCTTTAAATCTTAACTTTGGTACATTCATTAAGTATCACTTTCCAATCCTTAAGTTTAATACTTTAAAATTGGAATTTTGTATAATATCCTTTGAAAGGAGTTTATCATGTTGTTGAAACGCAAGAAAATACTTTACAAAGATTGGATTTACACATGGCTTTTAGAAAAAAAAGATTACATCAAAGAATCTACATATGCTAACTACTCTAATAATATTTTTAATCATATAATTCCTAAATTAGGTAATTATTATCTTAATGAATTAAATCATAAAGTAATTCAAGATTTTTTACTAGAATTATCTAAAAACGGAAGAAAAGATAATACTGGTGGATTAGCAGAAAAAACCATCAAGGATATAACAATAATTATTAAAGGTAGTATTAAAAAAGGAATAAATGAAGATAAAATAAAGCATATAGAATTAACATTCAACTATCCTAAAGATAATAAAGAAAATAAACTATATGTATTAACCAAAAGAGAACAAAATAAAATTACAAACTACGTATTAGAAAATATAAATTCTAGAAATATTGGTTTATTAATTTCTTTATATTCTGGTATTAGAATAGGAGAATTATGTGCTTTAAGATGGGAAGATGTAGATTTTAAAAAGAATTGTTTAACAATTAATAAGACGATTCAACGAGTTTATATTAAGGATAAAAATAAAAATATATCTAAAGTTATTATAACGACACCCAAAACTAAAAATGCTAATAGAGAAATTCCAATAAATAAAGACTTCTTAGAAATATTGAAAAAAGTAAAGTCAGAAAAAAAGAACTATATCCTTACTGGTAATGAAAAGTATATTGAACCTAGAACATATAGGAAATATTTTAATAAAATTTTAGACGAATTAAAAATTAAACATTTTAATTTTCATTCATTACGACATACTTTTGCTACTAATTGCATATCTTTAGGTGTTGATTATAAAACAGTAAGTGAATTGCTAGGTCATGCTAATGTAAATATTACTTTAAATTTGTATGTTCATCCTAGATATTCACAAAAAAAGAAATGTATTGATCTTGTTTGTAAAGTTTTTCAGGAAAAAGTAGTTTAAAACTTTTTCTTTTTTTTGAAAAATATGATATACTTTTTATGAAGAAATAAATATCTATTTATTAAACTTAAGGTTTGGAAAGGGATAGTATAATGAATGTACCAAAATTAAGATTTAAAGAATTTACTGATGAATGGGTTACTTGTACAATAAATTCTGTTGCAGAAGTTATTAGTGGCGGAACACCGGATACTACAAATTCAAATTACTGGGATGGAAGTATTAACTGGTTTACTCCTAGTGAGGTTGGAAAAAGCAAATATATAAGTAATAGTAAAAGAAAAATTACACAATTAGGTCTTCAAAAGTCATCTGCAAAATTATTACCAGTTGGTACAATATTGCTATCCTCAAGAGCGACCGTGGGGGAAAGTTCAATATTGTCTAACAATGAAGCATGTACTAATCAAGGCTTTCAATCATTAATTCCTCACAAAAATATTAATAATGAATTTCTGTACTATTTGATATATAAATACAAAAAGAGTTTACTTAAACAGGCTTTTGGCTCTACTTTTTTAGAAATAAGTAAAAATAATGTTGAAAAAATTAAAATTAATATTCCAACGGCTATGAAAGAACAAGTAAAACTATCTACATTTTTATCATTGTTAGACAAAAAAATAGAGCTACAAACTAAAAAAATTGAAGTCCTTAAGTTATTTAAAAAAGGACTATTAAATTCCTTTTTTAAAAAAAGACAACCTAATGTTACTATCGAAAATTGTATTTCGTA
>CALVQE010000018.1 GCA_944355355.1 uncultured Bacilli bacterium | reverse complement strand
CAATAAATTACCTCTAAATTCTGCAAGAATTTATGTGCTAAAGCACATGGCCTCAACCCTTTTCCGATACGGTGAAAAATGGGGACTAAGTCAAGATGAACGGCATTGTCATAATGGTAATACATACACGAATTCTAAAGGCCAAACCTTTAATTCAGATGGATCTATGACTGGCGATTCTTCAAGCCGAAACAATTCAGACAATAGTACAAATATCGATAATAATACAAATAATAGTAATACGAACAATAACAAAGCAAATAACAATTCAAACAATAATACTAATAATAACTCAAATAAACAACCATCTGTTCCTACTGAACCTTCAAAAAGTAGTGATAATACATTAAAGTTAATTACTATTGATGGTGAAAATATTGAAATAGCTGATCAAATGAATTATAAAACCAAAAATGAAGAAATAGAGATTTTTGTATTAACAAATGATAGTAAAGCTACTTATACCATTAATAATAATTCTTTGAGTGTTGGAATAAATACAATTGAAATCCAAGTTACTGCTGAAAATGGGGATGTGAAGAACTATACTATATTAGTAAATAGGGAAAAATTAAGTAACAATACAAACATAAAAATTATTATCGATAATAAAGAAGTGAATTTTGTTTCTGGGAAAGCAGATGTTAATGTGACTTCCGATACAAAAAATCTAAATTATAAATATGAGTTAGAGGATGAAAATTCACAAGTTAAAGTTACTGGAGATAAAAATTTAGAACTCGGAAAAAATATTGTGTCTTTTACGGTGATAGCTGAAGATGACACTAAAGTGATCTATGAGTTAACAGTTAATAAAGATACTGAGAATAATGAAACTACAAATACAATATTAGGCTTGATAGCTATTGGTGGCATCGGTTACTGGGGTTATCATTTCATCCAAAAGAGGAAGAAAAATAGTTAATTATCAATAAATATATAAAGAATGTAAAATAATGGTATTTTCAACTCACGTCATTTATTTTATATTCTTTTTTCTTATGAAGGTTTTTAAAAAAGTTGGCTTCAAGGGATAGTATCATCTCGTGATTAGGCGCTTTTTTAAAATTCATTTCTATCAACACGCATGATGTGAATGAATTTTAAGACGAAGTATTTTGTAGTATTTATATCTTGGATATGATTAATAAACGTCTTTCAAAAATCGTATTCTTAAGTTTTGTTTTAAGCTTAAAAAGCTTACTTTAAGTTGAATTATCTATAATGGGTGATTTATACTATTCTTAATAAGGAAGTGATTCAATTGGTAAATTATTCTGCAAAAGTTAATAAGACGGATAGTTCACAAGTAGAAGTGTATTTTAGTGATGCTTGTTATGCTCCTTTATTCAAAAGCGATTTAGAAGCAAATTCTTTTTATCTTTTTGAGCATGATTTTACAATGGGAGATATTCAGAATATTTCTATAGATATTACCATACCTTCTACTAAAAAAATTCGCATATGGACAAGCCATAGTGATATTCATGAATATTTATCTTTTTTATATTTTTGTGCCCATTTTAAAGGAGAAAATATCTCAGTCATATTTGTAGATGATTACGCCCAAGACTTGTTCTCTTTAGGTACTGCTACTTGCAAGGAAGTTTCGGAGTTACTTAAATATGAGAAAACATTATCTGTCTTAGATAGAAAAAAATACATTCAAGAATGGGAAAGTCTTTGCCATGAGAATGGAGATTTAAGAATCTTTAACAATAAAAAAGTTATTTCTGTTTCTTATGACTACTTTGATAAGAAAATTAAAACGGCTTATCTCAATAACTCAAAACAGCTCTATCCTGCAATTGCTACACTTATGGCTAGTGATACTGAAAATCATTTTGCTGATTTTATTTATAAGTTTTTACTTCAACGCTATATTACAAATAGGTCAATTTC
The DNA here is from genome assembly GCA_944355355.1 of uncultured Bacilli bacterium. Taxonomy (GTDB): domain Bacteria; phylum Bacillota_I; class Bacilli_A; order RF39; family UBA660; genus Ventrenecus. The sequence continues at coordinate 20,317 of CALVQE010000018.1, read as the reverse complement.
AGATGTTCAAATTATGCTTCAAAAGGATGAATTCTTTAAAAATAAAGATTTAAAAATTACACCTATTCAAAAATGGAATAAGAACACAAAATTTTTGTTAGAAATGAATGATAAAAAATATCTTTTAGTACTTGGAGAAAAGAACTTGCATAAGTATAAAAAACGTTTAGAACTTATTGGAGATTATTTTAAAAACTTGGCTCAGGTTGTTTACTTTAATGAAAATGATTCTTATTTATTATTAGCATATTATGGCAATGGTGAAGGAATTCCTCTAGCTAAATGTCAGTTAGATTATGAAGATCAAAAATGGGTTTTTAATTCTTTAAAAGCTATATTAGATGAGATACATTCTCATAAAATTCCTTTTATTAACTTGTCTATTCATTTTCAAAATAATGATTGGTATGACTTTATTACTTCTTATATGAAGTTTTATGCCGATTACGCTTTGGAGCAAAATGATTTAACCGTAGAGGATTATGATTTTATTTTTGAACTTTTAGAAAAAAATAAAACTTATTTTACAACTGTTTCTTTAAATTATTTACATGGCGATATTAACCCTGATAATGTTTGTGTCGACCTTAAGAAAAGAAAAGTTTATTTGATTGACTTTGATGATTTTCTAGTTGGTGATTCTTTGTATGAATATGCTAAAATGGAACGCTTTAAAGATATTCTTTCGTTCCAAACATTTAAAGAGATTTACTCTGCAGATTTTGATAACTATGTTATTTACTTGCTTTATCTTTTAAGAGAATATTTGCTAACTTATTGGTTTGAAAAAACAAATGATTTTGATTATCAAAAGTCATATGAAAATTTTCATCAAATCATAGAAGAATTGAAAGGAAGAATATAATGGAATTAAAATGGGATTTAAGTAATTTATTTTCTAATACGGATGCTTTTTATCAAGAAATTGAACTAGTTAAAGAAAGTGTTCAAAATATTTCACACTATAAAGACAAAATTCTTAATGCTCAGAGTCTTTTTGAACTTTTAAATCAATCATGGGGTATTAAACGGAGAGCTAATACGATTTTAGTGTATGGTTCTTTAAGGTATTATAAAAATGTTCATTCTGAAGAATGTATTCAAATGAAAAAAGTAGCCGAGAGTTTGTTTAATCAGATTAATTTGACTTTGCGTTTTGTTGATCAAAAAATTATTGAATTAGGTTCAGCTAAAATTGACAGTTTTTTTACCGAAAATGCCAAATTGGCAACTTATTCTTTAGTTATAAACAATTTATTGCGAAAACAAAAACATGTTCCTGATCATCTAGCCACGGTCAAAATTAATGATTACACAAACAAGATGCAAGAAGAGCTTGATTTGTATAATAGTTGGCTCCGTGATATTTCCTATGGAACGATTGAAATAGATGATAGACAAGTAGAACTTTCTGCTTCTAATGTGAATAAGTACTTGGCTTCTCGAGATCGGGAAACTAGAAAACAAACTTACTTAAGTTTAAATCAGTCTTTTAAAACGCAAGAAGATGATTTTGCTAAAATTTTAAATTCTTTATTTCACTATAAAATTCTTAATGCTCAACTGGAAAATTATTCTTCCGTTTTAGAAAAAGAACTATTTGAAGAAAACATTGATCCTAAAATTATTGATGTTCTTATTCAAACAGTTTCACATCATTTACCTCTCATGCAAGAGTATTTGAGTTTAAAGGGTTCTTATCTTCAAATTGATGATCCGCATCTTTATGATTTTGGTGTACCTTTAGACCAGAAAGAAAAAGTTGCTTATACTCTTGAGGAAGCAATCACAATTATCTTAGAAGCTTTAAAGCCTCTTGGACAGGAATATTTGGATGTTGTTTTAATGTTACTTAATGGTCATGTAGATGCGATACCGGACGAAAACAAACATCAATCTATTACTTTTTCATGGTGGTCTTATTCATTTTTAAATTTTAAGGGTTCTTATGGTGATTTAAAAAATTTAATTCATGAACTTGGTCATATTGTTAATTATTATTTATCTTCTAAAAAGCAAGCTTTTCCATATATGGATAGTACTGTTTTTGTTGGTGAAACAGCATCTATAGTCAACGAAATTTTACTCAATCAATATTTATATAGGCATGCAAACTCTCTAGAAGAAAAACTTTTTTATTTAAGTAAAGAGATTGAAAATTTTGTCACCTCTGTATTTAAGCAAACCATGTATACCGAGTTTGAAAATAAGTTGTATTCATTAAAAAATGAACAAGAACTTACGCCAGAAATTTTAGCTAGTACTTATGCTCAACTTTTAAAAAAATACTACGGTCCTCAAATTGTTTGTGATGATTTAGCTCAAATAGAATGGACAAGACTTGGAAAATTATATCGTTGGAGTTATTATCCTTATAAATATGCGACTGGGCTACTCATTGCTAGTGCGGTTGTTCATTCTTTAAATCAAAAGTCTTTATCCAAAGAAGAGTATTTATCGTTTTTAGCTTCAGGGAGTAGCTTGTATTCACTCGATTTATTAAAGATGCTCCATATTGATTTTTCAAACACACAAATTATAGAGGAAGGTTTTAAAGTTATGGAACAAGACATTAGAAACTTTGAAAGCTTATTAAGAAAAAAAGTGAATAGAAATCTTTTTTAGATCTATTCATTTTTTTATAAATCTATATTAAAAGCATAGTCATAGCTTATATTTTTATAAAATTCAGTTTCAATAAAACTTTTTTTTATGTGAAAACTCTACTATATCTTTTGATTTATAATCTTGAAAATATCCTTTTACTTTTGTTATTGTATTTAATTCATCTTTATTAAAAATTGCAATGTCATTTTTGGTAATTTGTTTGATTTTATGACATTCATAGTCTTTTTCATATTCTACTTGATATTGAATCAGATGTTTTTCTATACAGTAATCTAATATTTTCTCATAACAATTTGGTACCGGTCCATAATCTAGTTTTGCATATTCTAAACCAGTAATTGATGCCCCAAAATTTTTATAGTATAAAAAATCAGCGTAAAACATTTCTTTTAATAATTTCGTTTTTAATACACCATCACTCGATAAAATTAGAATCATATTTACTATTTTTTTGTTATTCAATTCTGTATAACCATTGAATTCTGTAAGCTCACTTTTTTTCTCTACTTCCTTATCACTTATTACATTGCTTTTGTTTATTTGTTCTTTTATTTTACAATACTCTTTCGCGGTAAAATGATTTTTCAGCAAGAAGAATGTTTAATAAATAGATTATATTTTTATAAAGATGTAGATGTCTTGCATTGTATTTATCTTTTTGTTGCATGTAGTTAGGATTAATTGAGGTTTATTTGTGTCAAGGATACTAATCGTACCAGTTTTGGGTTCATGAATAATTTGGGTTAATTTATATTCATAACTTTCATTTAAATAATGTATTACTGCTTTGTCTTCTATTGTTAACTGATCTAAGTTTTTAAAAAAGGCAATGCTACTACTTCCTGAATGGCTTGCTAAAATGAAAGGACAATTTTCATTTGGATAACAGTTTTTAGAAATTAGCTCAATATTTTTCTCTACGGTATTTTCTTCGGATTCATAAGCATAAAAGCCTCTTTTTAAATTTAATTTTGGAATTTCTAAGACTCCAATATACGTTTCTTCATCGATTGTAATATTTATATTTTCCTTTTGAACTTGTTCAAAGAAAGCTTCTACTTTTTGATCATTTATTTTTTCATGATTTTTTGTTTTTTCATAAGAAACGAGAAAAAGCATACTAGTTAAAAGTATTAACAGTATGACAATTATTTTTTTCATTTTTTCTTTCTCCTAACCAACACGCTATTGGAATTGTTGGCATTACGGCAACTCCATTTTGATAAGTTTGTGGAACTTTGTAGTTAATTAGTAAAATTTCATTTGTTACAATTTCCGTTTCTTCATCCATATAAAATAATTCCATATCAATAGCTCTTTCATCTATGACGTAGCCTTCTAAGGGTTTCTTTTCTTTAATATAATATTTTCCTAGGGGAAGGTTATCAAAAACAATTTTACCAAACTCGTCTGTTTTGGCTTTCTTAATCAACTCATCTTTAGCATAAAGAAGTTTATGTTCACTGTCAAAAATAGCTTCTTTGGCATATAATTCAAATTCTACTCCCTCTAGGGTAAGATGATCTTCATTTGCTTTATAGATCGTAAGCTCGCCTCTTACTGGTTTGTTTTTAAATTCAACCAAAATGATATCTTCACTATTCTGATTTACTGTAACGGTTATTTTTGTCTCATTCCATAAATATCCTTCGATTTTATTTTTTACTTCTTCAATGACATAAGTTGATGGAAACAATTCATTCGTGGTAAACTCGCCATATTCATTGGTTTTAAATGTACAACTAGGATTTTCACATACATATTTATTGCGAACAGTGTCGTAAATTTTAAATTCAATGTTTGCTAGATAAATTCTTTTGCCTGTTGTATCATCTTTTTTGATGAGCCTTATTTTCTTTGTATACGGCTCATTAACTAGACTTATTTTTACTTCATCGGTTGTGCGATCATCTATCACAAATTCTGTTGTTTCTGATAAGATATAATTTTCTTTTCCTTTTACTTGCACTAACTCATATTCATCATATGGAAGGGTAACCCAGGCATTACCTTTTTTATCTGTCTTTAACGTTGTAACAACTTTATTAGTTGTTTTACTTATCACATTAAATATAGCGCCTTCTTCTGGTAAAGTAAGTTCCTTTTCCTCTAGATATTGTTTGTTTAAACTTAATTTTATTTTCTTTTGCTTATCATAAGCAGTGATAGTTATTTCCTTTTGGTCCTTTGATAAGGTAAAGGGATATTCTTTAATATCCAGTTCATAACCATAAGGACTTTCTATTTCTTTAAGGTAGTAACTCCCTAAAGGAAGATTGCTTGATATGGCTTCACAGTTTTTAATTGTTAATGTTTCGACTAAGCTACCATCTTCTTTATAGATTCCGTAAATGGCATTTTCTAAAGTTGCTTTTCCTTCGGAACTACATTGTTTTGTGTCTTCATCATATTTAATTAATTTTACTCGTCCTGATGTAGCTTCGTAGGATAGTTTTATGGTGTGATCTACTCTTCCAGGTTGCAACAAATCTTGACCTGTACTATGGTAATATACGACCATATCTCTTGGCCAGAATATTTTGTTCTTTAGTTCTAGGACGATTTGTGTATATGCTGTTTCTTTAGATGGTGCGATTGTTAAGGTAGTTCCTTCTAGTTTAACATCATCTGTAGAAGAAGTTAGCTTGTAGTTTGCTAAGGCAGCATCTTGTAGCTCTAAAGTTTCGCCTACTGAGAGCTCATAGTGATTATTTTTTATTTGAGGTACTTCTGGATATTCGTTGACTAACCTTTCTAGTTCCTCTATTTTTTCTTTGATTTCTAATGGCATATCAATTACATAAGCCCATGGATTACTTGGATTATTTTGACTCGTAAATTGAACTTCACGGCCAACTAAACTCCAGATTTTCACTTGGGTTGCAATTAACCATTCATTGCTTGTGTGTCCTGTATAGCCGTATCCATAAAAGGCATATTTAGCTATGGTTCGTAAAAGATCTTCACTTATTCCTAAGTGACTTGCCATTTCAGCGGTTGTAATATTTCCATATTCAATATACTCTTCACTAGATAATGATGCACCAGGTTCGATGCAATAGGCAACACGATGATTATCTGTACGATAAAACATTTCGAAATCGCCCCATTTACCATTTTGATCGACAAAATGGTATGTGCCAATAAATTTTGAGGTAAATGTCGTGGCTTTAACATTTACTAGGTTCGCTGCTGCTAAAATTATAAACAGCACTAAAATTTTTTTCATTTTTTTCATCTCCTACTTTTATATACCGGTTCTTTTTTCTGATTCCTTCTTTTTGAGAAAAAAAGTAGTCGACAAATTTTGCAAGAAAAAAAAGTTACTTTTGAAACCTAAAGGAATAGTAAGTAACTTGATAATTTTTGGGTTCAATTTCATTTAATTTATCAATAAGTTTTTGCTCTTCTTCGTTTGGAACAATATACCATGAAAAGATATATTTTTGGGTATAATTTAACTCTTTAAAAAGTCTTTCAATGTCTTCAATGGTAAAATGGTTTTTGTTTTGATAGGCTTCACCTTTAAGTAGCCTATCAATATTTTTAACACTGGAAGCATTTTCTATTTCACCAATGATCATTCCGCCTTCTTTAAGATACGTACTTATTTTGGCTAGAAATTCTTTTGGATTTGGTGTTTCTTCTAAAATTTGACCGATTAATATCACGTCATATGTATTTAAAGGAAGCTCTTCTTCTTTGAATACCGGGATAAATTTTTGGGCAAAAATGGCTTTGTTCATGTCTTTTTCAACACCGTCTATTTGAATATTTTTATAAATGTATTTTATTTTCAAGGCATTTGCGCCTAATCCACATTGCCAATCTAATACATGGTTAGTCGGTTCTAATATTTTTAATGATGCATCTTTTATTTCATCAAAGCCAAAAGAAGAAAAGCCCCATTTATCTAAGAAGTACTCACGATTTTTGTTTAGTATCGGATAAAAGGTATTTAAATTTTTACGAAAAGCTGTTCCTAAATAATGATGAATAAAGACATCATGACATAGTATTAAACGATAGTTTTCTTTTAGTATGCGTAAACAAAGATCATTGTCTTCGATATATCCTGGAGTATAGGCTTCGTCTAGTGTTTTGATTTTATTTATGACTTCTCTTTTTATTAAAAGACAAAAGCCAATTAGAAATACTTTCTCTTCCCAGCGATTGGGATCTGATATATTGTTTTTTAAAGCTTTTTCTTGCATTTCTGAAAATGTTTCGTAAGTAAAATCAGCTCCTTGAAAATTTTCATGTTGATTACATGTTGGACCAACTGCTCCAATAGAGGCGTCACTGTAAAGACAGGTTTGTAAGTTTTTTAACCAATTAGCTGTTACTATAGTATCATTGTTTAAAAGAAGAATGTCATTTTCTTTACTTGCTAGTTCTATTCCTTGATTGCAACCTTTAGGAAAGCCCAAGTTTTCTTCATTGTAAATTACTTTTAAATTCTTTTGTTTTTTTAACCACTCTACGGTTTGATCTGTGGAATGATTATCAATAATAATTAGTTCATAAGTACCCTCTTCTGTGTATTTTTGGATACTTTCAAGACAACCTTTGGTATATTCTAAGTTATTGTACGTTAAAATAATTATGGAAGTTTTATGCATTTTATCACCAGTATAGTTTATGCGTTAGACATGTAAAAAGCACCTTTGGAAAAGATGCTTTTTGAATTAAAAATCTCTTAGTGTAGCTTGCAACTCTTTAGTTACGCCTTCAATAATAGTATGAAATTGAGTCATGACTTCTTCATCTGTTAATGTACGAGTTGGATCCATAAAAGTTAGTTTGAACGCTAAGGACTTTTCATCTTCTTTGACATGGCTACCGGTATAAACATCGAAGACTGTAGCGTACCCTAGTAAGCGTCCACCTTTTTTCTTAATAATTGCTATAATGTCTGAAGCAGATATGTCTTTTTTTACAACAAAGGCAACGTCTTTTTCAATACTTGGATATTTAGGTGCTTCTTTATATTTGATTGGTTTTACTGGACTCATTAAAGCACTTAATGATAGTTCAAAGACATACACTTCATCTTTTAAAATGTTTGGATGTACTCGACCAATGATACCAATTGGTTTTCGATCTAGCAAAATATTAGCTGAGATGCCTGGATGAAGATCTTTTTCACTAGTTTTTTCAAAACTATAACGATTATGAAAGCCAAGACTGTCTAGTAAATCTTCAACCATTCCTTTTACAACATAAAAATCTACTTTCATATTTTCTTGTTTCCATGAATTTGTAATGAAGTTTCCTTTTAATAAGCCGGTTACTTTAGAATCTTCTTCATAGTTTTTATCATAAACTTTGCTCACTTCATAAAGGAAAATATTTTCTACTTTACGGGCTTTATTGTATTGATAAACATTGATTAAAGATGGAATTAGAGTTGTTCTTACAACAGACTTATCCACACTCATTGGGTTAGGTAAGATGGCATGTTCTTTTTCTTCATAAGTGAATTTTGCAGCCATTTCTGGAGAAACTAACGTATATGTTTTTGTTTCATTTAAACCATAAGCCCGAAGTCTTTTGGATAAAAATTTACGATAAGCAACGTCACCAATATATTCGCCTTTTTTGATTGGAACGTTTGGTAAAGTAGATGTTAGGTTATGGTAGCCATATAATCTACCAATTTCTTCGGCAATATCATTGACGTTTGGATCAATGTCTAAACGACGTGATGGAATCGTTACCGTAAAAGTGTCTTCATCTAGAGTATAAGGGAAATCTAGACGATTTAGTTCTACTTCCATGTCTTTTGTATCTATAGTAATTCCTAGTAAATTATTTATTTCTTCAGCTTTAAAGGTAACTGTTTTTGGTGTTTTGTCCGTTTCATCATGTTTTAATGTGCCTTCTAAAATTTTTGCATTGGCATATTTTTCAAGGAGATAACAAGCTCTGTCGATAGCCATATTCGTATATTCGTATGATAAGCCCTTGCCATATCTAATGGAAGCTTCACTGCGAAGATTTAAACGATTAGATGTGTTTCTAATGCTTACTGAATCAAAAATGGCACTTTCAATTAAAATATTTTTAGTGTTTTCATCAACATCTGTATTTAATCCTCCCATTACCCCTGCGATGCAAACAGGATGATCGCCATCTGTAATGACTATGTCGGAGATATTAAGTATTCTATCTTTATGGTCTAAGGTCGTAATGGTTTCATTTTCTTTAGCATCACGAACAATGATCTTGTTTCCTAATTTATCTTTATCAAAGAAGTGAAGTGGTTGACCAAACTCAAGCATGACATAGTTTGAGATATCGACAACGTTGTTGATTGGGCGCATACCTGCCTCAATTAGACGTTTTTGAATAAATTTTGGTGACTGTTTAATTTCAACATCTTTCACCATTCTAGCTAAATAGTATGGACATCTTTTTGTTTCTACTTTTAAGGAGAAGTGATCTTTGATATTCTCTTTAATTGTCGCGTATTTTAGTTCTGGTAAAGTTACTTTTTTATTTAGAATTGCGGCGATTTCATAAGCAAAGCCAATATGATAATAGCAGTCATTATTACGGTGCTTGTGAATATCTAATTCATACAAAGTAGAATCCAATCCCAAAGCTTTTAAGGCATCTTCACCTATAGGTAAAGTAGCATCGCCTTCATAAATTCCTTTATTGTAATTTTCTTCTGTTTTTTCTTCTAAACCAAGTTCAAATAAGGCACAGATCATTCCTTCTGATTCAACATCACGAATTTTACTTTTTTTGATTTCGACATTGCCTGGTAAAATGGCTCCTGGTAGGGCTACGATAACGGTTAATCCTTCTCTTACATTTGATGCACCACAGACAATTTGTTTTATTTCAGTTCCTACATCTACTTTACATACATGTAAGTGGTCACTATTAGGATGAGAACTACATTCTAAAACTTTACCAATAACTAGGTTATCGATATGATTACTAATCACTTTTTCAATATTTATCCCAGCCTCGGTAATTTTTTTGGCTAATTCTTTTGGGTCTAAACCTGCAATATCTATATAATCACTAACCCATTCTAAACTAATCATTTTTTGCTTCCTTTCTATCAAACGTTTTTACTTCACGTAGATCTGTCATGTAAAAGGTACGAATATCTTTAATTCCATATTTTAACATGGCTAGTCGTTCAGCCCCAAAGCCAAAAGCAAAGCCACTCCAAATCGATGGATCATAACCACAATTTCTTAAAACATTGGGATGAACCATTCCAGCTCCAGCTACGGTAATCCAACCACTATTTTTACAAATGGAACAACCTTTACCTTTACAATTGAAACAACTGATATCTAATTCTACAGACGGTTCTGTAAATTGATAATAGCTTGGACGAAGGCGGACACTGGTGTCTTTACCAAATAATCTCTTGGCAACTACATCAAATGTTCCTTTTAAATCTGTTAAGTGAATATTTTTGTCGACTAATAGTCCTTCGATTTGCATAAATTGATGGGAATGTGTTGCATCGTCATCATCACGGCGATAGGTTTTGCCTGGACAAATCATCCGAACTGCTTTTTCTCCTTTGTTTGCTAGCATAGAACGAATTTGAACTGGAGAAGTCTGACTACGAAGAAGAATTTCATCATCTTTAAGATAAAAGGTGTCTTGAGCATCACGAGCTGGATGACCCTTAGGAATGTTTAATAACTCAAAGTTGTAACGGTCTTCTTCGATTTCTGGTCCGTCCATAACATCGTACCCCATACTCATAAATAGGCTTTCGATTTCTTCAACGAGTTTTTCTAAAATATTAGGGCTACCCATTGCTACTTTGGTTGAAGGTAAGCTTATATCTATAGCTTCTTCTTGTAATTTTTTTTCTAATAAAGCTTGTTCAAAGCTACTTTTCTTTTCGTCATATAAAGTTTGAAAAGCATTTTTCAAAGCATTTACTTTTTGACCATATTCTTTTTTTTCTTCGTTAGGTATTTCTTTGATTTTACTATTTAATTCTGTAATAATACCTTTTTTTCCTAAATATTTTACTTTTAGTTCATTTAAATCTGTTAAATTTTCGACTAATGATATTTCTTGTTCAAATTGTTTTTTTATTTCTTCCATTTTATTTTAACCTCAACTTTCTAATTACTTCATTTCTGTTTTCATCTGTGACATGATAAGCAGGTAGGCCAACTTGAATTGCTCCTAGATAATCTTTTTTATAGTCATCGCCAATCATTATACAGTCTTCAATAGGAGTTTTACCAACGGCTAACTTATAGCTTTCCGGGCTTGGTTTTAAGGCAATATCTCCGCCAATAATGGTGTCGAAGTACTGGAGCAACCCAACTCTGTGTAGTTTTTCTTTTTGAGCTTTTGTAAACCAATTGCTTAATAAAACCAATCTCTTATTTTGATCTGCAAGCCAAATAATAAAATTAGCCATTTCAGGAATTGCTGTAACCGTTCCTTTGAAATCGGACCATTCTTCGATGACATAAGGTGGGATGTTAAATCCATAATTTGCAAAGTGATCGCTTAAACTTTTCGCTTCATACCTTTTATATAATTCTTCATAGCTTATTAACAATTCATATTTATGAGGTAAAAAATATTTTGCTTCTTCACCTATTTGACTTTTAAAAAAAGCTTCCTCCCATTGATAATTGGTTTTTGTTATTGTTTCATCTAAGTCAAAAATGTATTTTGTAGCCATCCACATTCCTCCCAAAAAACAAAAAAAACTATAAACATAAGGACGAGATAACCCGTGGTACCACCTTATTTTATAGTTTTGACTATACACTTTAATTCTTTAACGCAGAAATACGAGTAAAGCTCCCATGATGAAATTCATTTGTTCATTTTCTCAAAAGCACTTTCAGCCGACGATGCTTTCTCTCTAAAGAGGTAATGAAGAAACTACTTAGTCATGTTCTTCGCTTCATAAATGTATTTTAGCACGTGTTTATCTGCTTTGCAAGATTTTCTTTTTCTTAAAAAGATGAAGGAAAAGGAAACCAATGATTGTTACTATTATGGCAAACGCAATTGATACGAAGATACCTGTCCATGAAACAAATTCTTTTTTCTTTACTACGGTTAGATTACCTGCATTCACTTCTTTTAAAACATCATAGGGATTTTCTTCTTCGGCTAATTTGTTTAAAGCAAGTTTAATCTTTTTATTGTCACTTTCTTGATATCCTTTAAAGACATACTCGCCAATAACTAAGTATGGATAACCATCAGCTTCATCTTGAAATTTAGACGCGATGCGTTGATAAGTTTTAAAGTTTTCAACATCTTCTTTTACTTCATAACTCACTATATTTACTTTTTCATTATATCCGTCCGCCATTATAGTGGATAAGTATGTTATTAATTCTTTGCAATATTTACATCCTGAACCGCGAAATAAGTAAACTGTGGGCAAGGTAGTACTATTTACTTTTTCAACATAGTTGCATTCTAGATTTTCTTTTTCACATGCTTCTTTTAAAGTTTCTGCTTGGGTAATTTCGATTCCAAAAAACATTAAAATGAAACATAAAACCATTTTTTTCATTACTCGGTCATTCCTTTCGTTTTGTTGTTGTAGCATCTATTTTAAATGGTATCTTTCTTCAAAGTTTTTGATGTATTTCTTGCGAATCAACGGAAGAACTTGGGATGCAACTTCAATTGGTGTATCATCGATATTCATATAGTCTGTATCTAAAAAAAGGAAATTTTGCGTTGTTGTTTCTAAAAATGTTCTTAGTTTTCTTAAACTGTTATTGTATTCCTCAATATTTTGTTCGTTTATGAATCTTCGTTCTTCTAAGGCTAAGGATTTAACGTAATCTCTTTTTACAGCTGTTAGGGCATTGGCATAAGTGATAACTAAAAAATCAATGAACTCATGGGAAATATGACCATACAAAGATTTATACTCATTGTACTGTGACTCAGAAAGGTACCCTTTTTGATAACAACGGTAATTCCAAATTTGACGATCGTTTATTGATCTGTCGATTAAGATAATGTCTTTTTCCATTTCCAAAGCTTCCATGAGTTGGTTATATACACGCTCCATTATGGCTAAGTTAATTTCTCCTTTGCTTAGATTACCATACTTTTTCTGAAATGTTTCCTTATAATAAGATGAAGTTGTAAATTCTTCGATGACGGATACGGAGAATCCACCTTTTTTAAAAAAATCATATAAATTTGAGATTGTCGTTGTTTTACCGGTACGTGGCGTTCCTGTAAATTCAATTACGAATGGTTTTTGAGAGATATTTAATGCTTTTAATCTTTGGAGTTCTATTTTTTGAGCATGGAGGCGCTTCAGTCTTTCGTAGTATTCTCTATGATCAGCAAATATTGTTTCTTTTAAATAAAGATCTTCCTGATAATCAAAAACTTTTTCGATTACGTCTTTTAATCTTTTGAAAATTGGAAGATTAGGATCTTCATTAAAAATTAAGGCTTCATATACTCCTTTATAATACCAATTTTGGGATTTTTCACCTCTTTTAAAAGCCGAGAAATCCCTGACACCACTTTTTTGAAATTTCAAGAGTAAATCTTCTAAATTATTTATTTTGTCGGCACATATTACAAATTTATTTCTTAATGGTAATTCTTTTGTTTCAGCAATTGTATGTGCTTTTCTTTCTTCCCATGATAAAGATTTATCGGGTTCACTTGCGCCTTTGACTAAACTTGCTATATCCTCGCCAAATTCTCTTTGAATATCTTCAAGTGTATAACTTGTATCTTCAACTACATCGTGTAAAAAGCCCGCGGCAATAACTTGCTCATCACATCCGTATTCTTTTAATAATTCGCCTACACTGATTGGATGAATAATCATTGGTTTATCTGGCTCACTTTTTCTTATTTGTCCTTTATGGGCATTAATTGCAAAATATTTTGCTTTTTCTGTTAATTCCATTATTATAACCTCCATTATCGCTATTGCTCCCATTATATCAAAGGCGAAGAAAAAGAAGAAGTCTTTTTTATTCTTCTTCCATTAAATTTTTATAGTAATTATATCTTTTCATGGCAGCCATTTTATTTTCTTCAAGTAAAGTGTTAGAAAGTTCTTTATCTTTAATCATTAGAGCACGGTAGCGAACTTCTCTTTCTAAGAATTTATGATAGTCTTCAAAATTTGGGGTTTTGGAATCAATGTATAATTTTTCTTCTTCTGGTTTATAACGCATAAGTAATACGTAACCAACTTCGACGGCTAATTTTCCTTCTTCTAAGCTACAACTCATACCACCTTTGATACCATGCTCAATACATGGAGAATAAGCTATAATAAGACTTGGTCCTTGGTGTTCAAAAGCTTCTTTCATTACTTTTAAGGTCTGCATCATGTTTGCACCTAGGGATACAGAGGCGACATAACAATTTGGATAGCTCATGGCAATACGGAATAAGTCTTTTTTATGCGTTTTCTTGCCCATATCCGCAAATTCAGCAACTGCTCCAATATGACTTGATTTACTCATTTGACCACCTGTATTTGAATATACTTCAGTGTCTAAAACAAGTACTTTGATATTTTCTTCACTCGATAAAACATGATCGATACCGCCAAAACCAATATCGTATGCCCAACCATCGCCACCAATAGCTACGACGGTTCTTGAAGGAATATAATCTAACAATTCTTCTAGTTCTTTAGGAATTTCTTCATTTTTTAATTCTTCTTTAATTTTAGAAGTGATTTCGAAGTTATTGGAGTTATGAAGATACTTTTCATAAAGTTCTTTTACTTTTTCAGTGACGGACTCTTTACTTTGTTCCATAATAGAGATGATACGCCTTTTCTTTGTTTGATAAGATAAATGCATACCGTAGGCAAATTCAGCATTATCTTCAAATAGACTGTTTGCCCATGGAAGACTATAAGGAGTAGATGGCGCGCTTCCACCATAGATAGAAGAACAGCCAGTCGCGTTGGCAATTACAATTTCATTACCATATAACTGAGTTAATAATTTAATATATGCTGTTTCTCCACAGCCAGCACATGCTCCTGAAAATTCAAATTTTGGTTTTTCTAATTGACTTCCTTTAATGCTAAATTTTGGATATATTTTAGGATTTTCATATTCATTAAAGTAAGGCACGGCAACACTTGCTTTTTCTTCTTCATATTTACCCATATATAAAGCTTTTTTTCCTAGTTTGCCTGGACAGACTTTGACACATAGTCCACAGCCTGTACAATCGCTTTCCGAAACACTGATAATATAATGGTATTCTTTAGCGCCCATTGCTTCTAGACCTTTATTTTCTTTGACTAAAAATGGTCTTATAACGGCATGAGGACAAACAAAGGAACACATGCCACACTGAATACAGTTTTCGGGAATCCATTTAGAAACTAAATTAGATGTATTTCTTTTTTCTTTAGCGGTCAATCCCCCCGGAAATTTACCATTTCTAAAATCTACTAGTTCACTTGTGGTTAAAGTATCGCCAAGACGTGCGTTAATTTTTTCAATAATTCCTTTAGGTAAATGATCTGTATTTGCAAGGTCTTTTTTTGTAACAACTAATTTTTTCACTTGATTTAACGCTACTTTTATGGCTTCTTGGTTATTTTTAACAATGTCTTCTCCTTTTGTTTTAAACTGAGCCTCAATAGATTTATTTAGAATATCTATAGGATTTTCAACACCTAAAATACTCAAAATAATTATTTCTATAATTTTACTGATCTTACCTGGTATGTGATGTTTTAAGGCAATTTCTTCAGCATTAATGGTCAGAACCCTTAGGTGTTTTTCTTCAATAAGATTCAAGTCGTGACGGCTCATTTTTTCTAAACATTTTTGTTCATCGACGGTATTGATAAGGAGAATGCTATTTGGTTTGGCTTTTTCTAACATTTGATACTTTTCAAAATAGGCATCTTTTGTCACAACAGTTAAATCTGAATTGGTTACGTAATATGGCGCGGTTATTTTTTCATCACTTAAACGAAGATGGCTGATCGTTACCCCACCAGATTTTTTTGAGTCGTATTCAAAGTATCCTTGAACGTATTTTTTTTCTCCAAGAATATGCATGATATCTTTGCTTGCTGAAACCATACCATCTGAGCCAAACCCAAAGATCTGAAGTTCGTAGGCTTTAAGAGGAATTTCATAAGGTTTTGATTCTAAGCTTGTATGGGTTATGTCATCTGTTATGCCAATAGTAAAATTATTTTGGAGTTTCGTTTCTAACATGTCATATACTGCTTTGATGTCTTTTGGTGGCGTATTTTTACTAGACAAACCAAATCTTCCACCAACAATTTGAATCTTTTCTTCTTTTAAAGCGGCTAAAACGTCTAAATATAGTGGTTCGCCTATACTTCCAGATTCTTTTGTTCGATCTAAAACGGCAATGTTTTTTACTGTTTTAGGTAAAGCTTTTTTTAGGTACTCTTTACTAAATGGTCGATAGAGATGAACAGTAATCATACCAATTTTATTTCCTTTTTTATTTTCTTCATCGACAACCAAACGAATTGTATCGCAAACACTTCCCATAGCGATAATAATATTTTCGGTTTCTTTATCTCCATAATAGATAAATGGTGCATAGTTTGTATTAGCGAGTAGATTTATTTTTTGCATGTAATCATTTACAATATCAGGAACTTCTTCATAGAATTCGTTTCGAGCTTCAACACTTTGAAAGTAAATATCTTCTGTTTCACTCATACCATATTGTTTTTTATCTCCTACATTTAAGGAACGGCTTTTGAATTCTTTAAGTTTTTGTTTGTCAATTAATGTTAATAACGGTCCACTTTCTAATTCTTCAACAACGTTTAATTCGTGACTTGTACGAAAGCCGTCAAAGAAATGTAAGAAAGGTAATGATGCTTTTATCGCGGATAGATGCGCTACCGCGGCCATATGATAAGCTTCTTGGGGATTCGTGCTTGCTAGCATGCAAAAACCTGTTTGTCGCGTTGCATAAATATCTGAATGATCACCAAAGATTGATAAGGCGTGGGTTGCTACTGTCCTTGAGGCAACGTGAATAACTCCTGGCAAGCCTTCTCCCGCCATTTTATACATATTAGGAATCATCAAAAGAAGTCCTTGACTTGCTGTAAAAGTTGTAGCTAAAGATCCAGCAAGTAAAGCCCCATGCATTGCACCAGCGGCTCCTGCTTCAGATTGCATTTCGACAACTTTTACTTTGTCATGAAATAAATTGTAATTTTCTTTACTACTTAATAAATCCACATTGCTAGCCATGGGACTAGATGGGGTAATGGGATAGATACTAGCTACTTCACTAAATAGATAAGCCATTTTAGAGCAAGCTGTATTTCCGTCTAATATTTCTCTCATTTGTCTTCACTCCTATTCTAAAGATATTATAACACAAAAAAAGAAAAGATTTTGTTTCTTTTCCCTTTTCTATTAATAATTTTCTGCTTTCATTTCCATGAAGCTTTGTGGATGTTTACATACCGGGCAAACTTTTGGAGCGTTAGCACCAACATAGATGTGTCCACAGTTACGACAGATCCAAACTGTATCTTCTCCTCTTTGGAATACTAAATTGTCTTCAATATTACCAACAAGTTTTAAGTATCTTTCTTCATGATGTTTTTCAATTGCTCCAACACTTTCAAATAAGTAAGCAATTTCATCAAAACCTTCTTCTTTTGCTACTTCAGCAAATTCTTTGTACATGTCTGTCCACTCATAGTTTTCACCACTTGCAGCATCTTTTAAGTTTGTTACAGTGTCTGGAATATCTCCATCATGTAAATATTTAAACCATAGTTTAGCATGTTCTTTTTCGTTTCTTGAAGTTTCGTCAAAGATAGCAGCGATTTGTTCATAACCATCTTTTTTTGCCTTGCTAGCATAATATTCATATTTTGTATGAGCTTGACTTTCACCAGCAAAAGCAGCCATTAAATTCTTTTCTGTTTTACTTCCTTTTAGTTCCATTATTCTTACTCCCTTCTTTACATTGCTTACATAACCCATGAAACTGGATGGTATAGTAAGCGACATCACCGTCAGGAAAATTGTTTTTAGCAAGAGGAATTTCGTCATCAATATCCATTATTTTTAAGCACTTATCACATATAAAATGATGGTGTTTATGAATATTATTATCATATCGATCTAAACCATCTTTTGTTTTTAACCGCGTGATATATCCTTCTGCTACTAATTGATTTAAATTGCGATAGATCGTGCCTAAGCTAATATTAGGTATTTTTGTTTGTGCTAATTCGTAAATCTCTTTGGATGTATAATGTTCTTTTTGATTTACGATAATAT
This sequence comes from uncultured Bacilli bacterium, assembly GCA_944355355.1. GTDB lineage: Bacteria > Bacillota_I > Bacilli_A > RF39 > UBA660 > Ventrenecus. The sequence goes on along the minus strand of CALVQE010000018.1, from coordinate 2,402 downwards.
CTAATATTACATCTCGTTGCAGGGATTTTCGCATATTTATCTCCTAACTAGTAATGATTACTACTTAAGTATATCATATCCTTTTTTAAAAGTATAGAAAAAAAGAACTTTAACTGTTCTTTTACACTTGTTCTTTAAACTCCTGAGTTAGCTTGACGATTTCATTTGAATCTTCTACTTTTGTTACGTAAGTTTCATTATTTTCTTGTTCTTCTTTAAAAATGGCGACTTTAGATTGGATGATTTCTTTATTTTGATCCACGCCCATAACTAAATAGTATTTTTCTTGTTCATAAGTGGTTTCATTCAATACCATATATCTTTCGTCATTTTCTAAAGTTATAATTGTATTACTTTTAATTTCCATTGTCTGTATCCTCCAATAAATCATTAAAGCTGATATAGTTTGTATCTTCCAACTCATTTACCATATAAGAGTCTTCTGAAAGTTCTTCAACATTTTTCTCTTCTTCTATTGGTTCGACTTTAACTACTTTTAAACGTTTTGAATTATTTTCTTTGACTGGTTCATTTATTGGATTTCGGGGTGGAAAAACTAATTCTTCTTCTGTTTTCTCTGGTTCTTCTATAACAGGTAGCTCTGGAGCTTTTAATTCTACTACAGGAGGTTCTTCTTTAAAGACGCTATCATTAATACTTTCAATACGATAGTCTTCAATATTTACATAATCCGTTTTTTCTTGACGAAGTTTTGGTTTGTTCTCGTCGGCAGATTTTAGAACAAGTTCAATTTCGTCATAAATTTCACTTGGCATTTTTTTGTACTTTTGACGATTTACAATTTTTTCTACTTCATCAGAAAGTTGTTTTAACTCTGCTCTGTCTTTTTCCATAGCCAATATATCGATTGGATTATTTTCTTCATTAATGATGTCTTGTAATGTTTTTCTCTCTGCTTCAATATTTCGTATTTCTTCTAGAAGTTTACTTAGTTCTTTTTCTTCTAATTCTTTTGATTTCGAAATAGTATTTTCCATTTCTTTTTCATATTTTTTCCAGAGATCATCTATAAAGGCTAATTCTTCACATTTTTGTTTAAAAGCTGATTTTAGACTTGCTTGCTTTCTTGGTGTTTTATAATCTTCATTTTCGTCAATAACTTCTTTGTAAGCTTCGATATCTTTATGAAGTTTTTCTTTAAAGTGATGTAACTCTGTTACAACAGCCATTAAATCTTTGACTTCTTGCGTATCAATTTGTTTAATTTCAGCTTCTAATATTTCTTTTGTTTTCGTTAATTTTTCTAATTTTTTATTTAAATATTCTAATCTTTGATACGCTACATTGTTGTCACGAGCTAAGTATTCTTTTCCTTCAATTTGAGAGGCAAATTCATCTCTTTTTACTTTAGCTTCTTCTAATAATTCGACAAGGTCATTATATTTATAATTCATATAAGGCTTGGTTTCTACAATAGTTACTAATTCTTTTATTTTTTCTAAAGCTCCGTTTTTATCTTCATTTTTAACTAATTCTATAGCGTCTTCTCCAATATAAACTGGATCAGTTATAATTTCTAATTTTCTTCTTTCTAACTTTTCAATTTCTTTTGAAAGTTGCTCAACTTTTGCTTCATCTTCTTGTTTTTCTTTATAGTCCATGTAATTTTCTGGATTAGCAAGAAATACATTCGTCTCAGCTAGTTTAGCTTGTTCTGCTTTAATTTTGTTTTCTAAATCAGCACGACGTTCCCCGTAACTTTCAAGACGTTTTTTTACTTGTTCATAAGCAGCTTTTTTCTCTTTTAACTCTTTTTCAACGCCGGTTATTTCATTTGTGGCATTTTCAATTAAAGTTTGATAAAGGCTATAAGAAGATTTATCTTTTGAGCCAATTGTTTTTGCTTTTAGATTTAAAGAGTCAATGAATCTTTGTAAAGAGTTCAAGTCGGTTTCTAGGCTTTCAACAACGGCATGATATTCTTCCTCCTCTTTAGCTACATTAGCAATTTCTTCGACGCAAAGAGATAATTGATCTTGAAATTTGGCAATTTTATTTTCTAAACCAATTTTGATATTCTCATCAATAATTCGTTCACTTGCTTTCATGTATTTGGTATTTACCATAGAAGCTTTTAATTGTTCTAGCTGTTTTTCTAACCGAATAATTTCTTTAGTTATTCCTTCCGCTTCGTCTTGTAAGGCTTCGCTTGTATTATTAGATCCTGCCATACTCATTAACAAATTTATTTTTTGAATTACATTTTCTACCATAAAAGATCAACCTCTCTTTTATTCTTTTTATTCTTATTTAATATAATGATAGCAAAAAATTGTCCGCTTGTAAATGAACAAATGAAAATATCCAGGATAAACGCATGAAATTTTAAAAATGCGTTTTTTTCATGTATAATAATAAAAAAAGAATAAAGTTGGTGAAGT
>CALVQE010000017.1 GCA_944355355.1 uncultured Bacilli bacterium | reverse complement strand
CGTGAGTTTACTCACTAAATGTGCTTCCAGCACCTAAAAGAAAGCCACGTACTTTCAGTGCGTGGTAGTTTACAAAAAATTGAATTAAAACAAGCTTAAATTTTTCATTGCATTTTCTGTGCTTTCATATTATACTATTTTAGTAATGAAGTTTTGCTGAAGTTTCATTGGGTACCTCTTCAAGATACTTTGGCTAAACCGATTTAAAAAAATAAAGGAGGTAATAACTATGGCTATGTCAAAAGCTAGAAAAACGGAAATTATTAAAGAATTCCAAAAGAATAAGAACGACGTTGGAAGTACTGAAGTTCAAATTGCTTTATTAACTGAAGAAATTAATAATTTAACCGAACACTTTAAGACACATATCCATGACTATCATTCTAAACTAGGTTTACAAAAGATGGTTGGAAGAAGAAAAAAACTTTTAAATTACTTAAAAGAAAACGATGTTGTATCTTATCGTGAACTTATTAAAAAATTAAATTTAAGAAAATAGGCACTAATTTTTTTAGTGTCTTTTTTTCTAGAAAGAAGGAAGTATGAAAAAAGAATTTACTTTAGATTTTTATGGTCGAAAAATTACTGTGGAAACAGGTTGGCTTGCCAAACAAGCAAATGGTTCCTGCCTTGTTCGTTATGGCGATACTGTTGTTCTATCTGCAAGTGTTATGGGCAAAACAGCCGTTACTCAAGATTTTTTTCCTCTGCAAGTTCTCTATCAAGAAAAATTATATTCTGTAGGTAAAATTCCTGGTGGTTTCATTAAAAGAGAAGGAAGACCTACCGATGAAGCAACTTTAGCTGCCAGACTTATCGATCGTCCAATTCGTCCAATGTTTGATGAAAATTTGCGTAATGAAATTCAGGTCGTAAATACAGTTCTATCAGTTGATCAGGATAACTCCCCGGTCATGGCTGCATTGTTTGGCTCATCTTTATCTTTGGGGATTTCTGAAATTCCTTTTGATGGTCCTGTCTGTGGTGTGGTAGTAGGTAAAATAGGAAAAGAGTATATCATTAATCCTACTGTAGAAGAGTTGGAGCAAAGTACTTTAAATCTTACTGTAGCTGGAACTAAAGAAGCGATTTGCATGGTTGAAGCCGGAGCAAATGAATTAAGTGAAAAAGCTGTTTTAGAAGGAATTTTATTTGGGCATGAAGCGATTAAAAAACTCTGTGATTTCCAAAGTGAAATAATCGCTGTTATTGGCAAGGAAAAAGTTGAGTTAGATAAAGCTGAATTAGAAAGTGACTTAGTTTCTGCTGTAACCAAATATGCATATCAAAATATTTTAGAAGCAATTCAAATAAAAGATAAATTACAATCCGCGGCTAAAGTAGAAGAAATTAAACAACAAACCATAGGCTATTTTACAAGTCTATACTTAGATGAAGAATCATTAGAAGATAAACTAAAACAAGTAAATAAAATTTTATATAATTTAGAAGCAGATGCTGTCAGAAGTTTAATTACTGAACAACACATTAGACCAGATGGTCGAAAAATGGATGAAATAAGACCATTAGACGCTATGATTGATCTTTTGCCAAGAACCCATGGATCTGCAGTATTTACAAGAGGGCAAACCCAAAGTCTTGCTACTACAACCCTAGGTGCAATTGGAGAACATCAAGTATTAGATGGTCTAGGTATTGAAGAAGCGAAACGTTTTATGCTTCATTATAACTTTCCAGCCTTTTCAGTTGGCGAAATTGGTCGTTATGGTTCACCAGGAAGAAGAGAGATTGGTCACGGTGCCTTAGGTGAAAGAGCATTGTCTTATGTTATTCCTTCTGAAGAGGAATTTCCATATACAATTCGTGTCGTTTCCGAAATCCTAGAATCAAACGGTTCTTCAAGCCAAGCGACTATCTGTGCCGGATGTCTTTCTCTAATGGCAGCAGGTGTGCCAATAAAAGCGCCAGTTGCAGGTATAGCTATGGGTTTAATCACCTCAAAAGATGAAAAAAACTATACCATTCTAACCGATATCCAAGGTCTAGAAGACCATATGGGAGATATGGACTTCAAAGTGGCTGGAACACACGAAGGAATTACCGCTTTACAAATGGATATTAAAATCAAAGGCGTAACCAAGGAAATTTTAAAAGAAGCTCTTGCTCAAGCCAAAAAAGCTCGTTTAGAAATCCTTGATGTTATGGAAGACTGCATAAAAGAACCTCGTAAAGAGCTTAGTCCATATGCTCCAAAAATTGAAAGCTTTACGATTAATCCTGAAAAGATTAAAGATGTCATTGGTCGTGGTGGCGAAATGATCACAAAGATTATTTTAGAGTCTAGTCATGTAAAAACAGTCAATGATAAAGATGCTGTAAAAGTAGATTTAGAAGATGATGGAAGAGTAATAATATATCATACTGATGATGAAATTATAAAAGAAACCAAACGAAGAATTTTAGATGTTGTTCGTGAAGTAGAAGAGGGTAAAATTTATACAGGTAAAGTAACAAAAGTAGAAGACTTTGGATGCTTTGTCGAACTTTGGTCAGGATGTGAAGGCTTAGTTCATGTTTCTGAACTTGCTCATGAAAGAGTCGGCAAACCAAAAGATGTTGTTAAAGTTGGCGATGAAATTATCGTAAAAAGTTTAGGCTATGATAATCGTGGTCGTTTGAACTTATCGCGTAAAGCAGCATTACCTAAACCTATAAAAAAAGAAGAAAAGAAACATGAATAATTTCTAATCAAGAATAAGTAAAGAAAATAAAGTACTTATTCTTTTTTTAAAAAGGAAAATAAAGTTTTCTTCGTAATATATAAGTAGGAGTAAACTTTATGAATGAAATTATAGAAGAGTTAAAAATAGAAAAGATGATTTATGAAATAAGAGGAAAACAAGTGATGTTAGATAGTGATTTAGCTAAGCTTTATCAATGCAAGAATGGTACTAAAGAAATTAATCAAGCTGTTAAAAATAATCTAGAAAAATTCCCAGAAAGATTTTCTTGGAAATTGACAGACGAAGAAGCAAAATATTTTTTGGTCAAAAATTTTGACCAAAAAACAGAACGGCGTGGTGGAAGGTATAAAGAGCCCAGAGTGTTTACCGAACAAGGAGTAGCAATGCTAGCAACTATTTTGAAATCTAAAATTGCAATAGAAGTAAGTATACGAATTATGGATGCCTTTGTAGCTATGAGAAAATATATTGGGAATAATTTGATTGAGCAACAATATATTAATCATTTAGTTATTGAACATGAAGATAAAATTAAACTTTTAGAAACCAGTTTTGAAAAGTTAGAAACAAAGAAAAATGAGATTTATTTTAACGGGCAGATTTATGATGCATATTCAAAAATCTTAGATATATTAAGTGAAGCTAAAGAAGAAATTATAATTATTGATGGTTATGCAGATAAAAGTGTATTAGATATGATACGAAATACTAAAGTGAAAGTAATCCTTATTATCAAAAACTGTGGAAATTTAAAAGAACAAGATATTATAAAATATCAAGAACAATACGATAATTTAAAAATAATCTATGACACTTCCTTCCATGATAGATATATCATTCTAGATAAAAAAGTATTTTATCATTGTGGAGCTTCATTAAATCATGCTGGAAGTAAAACTTTTTCTTTAAATAAATTAGAAGATAAAATAGTGAAAAGAAGTCTTTTGGAAAAATTGCAAAAATGAATTAAAAATTTATATAAAATAATTTTTTTGTTTTAAGAATAAGCTTTATTAGGTGATTATATTGCAAAGTCTTATTCTTTTTATAAAAGGTTTTATCATTGGTATTGGTAAAGTTATTCCTGGCGTTTCAGGGTCTTTATTAGCAATAAGCTTAGGAGTTTACAAAAAGGCTATGGACTGTGTAAACTCCTTTTTTAAACAAAAAAAAGAAAGTCTTACCTTTCTAATACCCTTAGCTATTGGAGTAGTGCTGGCCGTTTTACTAGGAAGTAAAATTATTCTTCATTTTATCACCAATTATTATGTCTTTACAGTCGTTTTTTTCATTGGCCTAATTGTTGGAACAGTTCCATCGATTGTCAAAGAAAATAAGATGAGCTCAAAAGACTATTTTATAATATTATTGATTGTAACATTTTTTTTCTTCTTAAATCGCTTTGTTTATTTAGAAGAATTCGTTCCGTCAAACAACCTTCTATCCTATATTTATATTTTCTTCTTAGGTTTCTTAGATGCTGTGACGACAATCTTACCTGGAGTGAGTGGAACAGCAACGTATATGATGTTAGGAAGCTATTCCTTTATTTTAGAATTATTTGCTAGTCCCTTTTCTCAATTATTTTACTGCATTTTATTTGGTTCGGGTTTGCTTATTGGCTTAATCTTAATGGTTAAATTTGTTAGCTTTTGTTTTACGAAATACGAACATCTTACTTGGGTTGTTATTATAGGCTTCTTATTTTCTTCCATTTTATCCTTGTTTTTAGATATCATTGATTATATAAATCAAACAAACCTATTTTCTTTAATATTACTTTTTCTAATTGGTTTTCAAATTTTATCTCTATTAGATAAAGAAGAATAAAAAAAGAGATCACTTTAAACTCGTGATCTCTTCTTTAGCTAGGCCTGTCGCATCGGTGATGTCTTTAATACTCATCTTTTTCTTTAACATCCATTTAGCCATGTCTAGTTTGTTCTGATGTTTTCCTTGTTCAATTCCTTTTCCAACTCCGACTAATACGCCTGTCTCATAAGAATCGTTGATTTGCCATTTATGTTTTTCTTCTAAATCATAGTAGCCCATAAATTCTTCATCTTGGGTTAATTGTTCAATCTTTTTCATTAGTTTTTCATATACCTCATTTCCTTTGTATTTTTCTTTAAGCTCTTTAAGTGTCGCTTTAGTATGTAATAGTTCCATGAATGTTCTTACTCTTCACTTATATTATATAAAGAGTTCTTATAATTCTCAAGAATTAAGTGGTAAGAGATAATAAGTTTCGACTCCTCATGTTCATCCTTATCACGCATTAAAAAATCTAATAAAGGTTTATCGGTATGAAATACATTAAAGGCATCAAAATTAATCAGAAATGTTTTCTCAAGATGTGATTCTCTAGTATTCCAAGCATAAGCATATTGTAAATTCTTATCAAAGATTTCTTTGGTATAAAATTGATTCATTTCTAGGATAATCTTAACCGGCCCAATTTTGACAACCACATCAGAGATTTTTCCTTTTTCGTTGATATGCGCCTTAGGAATCTCACCACCCATAAACTCTGCTTTTTGTAAAAGCTCAAAAGAGATTTGAGTTAAATCTTGGATGAGCTTAAGAACAATATTTCTTGCTTCAGGACTACGAACTAAGTTTTTAAACATGGCGTCATTCATTAAATTAATAATTTTATTTTCATTGTTCATGAATTCCTCCTCTCATATACCGACTCTGTCGGTGCGATTGTTATAACATAAGAGAGTAGAGGAGTCAAAATGCCAATTTAACAAAATAAGGCAAAAAAGAAGCCTAATATTGAAAATTAGCTAAGTCAATTTTAAAAAATGGTTATTCTATTCTTACTAATTTTTCAAAATAGTATAAATTTGACTTTTTTGAAAAAATTTACACTTATTTTACACATGAGACTATCGGTAACAACATAAATCAAATAAACTGTTTAAAAACACGAATGATTTTATTTGACAAATAGAATGGAATTTGATAGGATTTATTTTAATTACAAGAGGTGGATGTGGACAACAGGTGAATGTTACCTGTTTTTTTAGTAGTATAGGGGGAGTTCTATGTTGGAGTTACATGGCTTAGAAAGATTTTCAGAATCAGAAAGAAAAAAAATAAAAAAAGCATATGATTTAGCTAATTCCTTGCATGCTGGTACATACCGTAAAAGTGGTGAACCTTATGTTACTCATCCTATTGCTGTTGCCCAATTTTTAATAGATGCTCAAAAAGATTATAAAACTGTTTGTATGGGCTTATTACACGATACGATCGAAGATACGGATATTACTTATAATGAATTAGCTAAAGAATTTGGCCGTACAATTGCCAGAGGTGTAGATGGCGTTACTAAAGTGAAAGATATGTCAAATGCCACTGCAACGAAAGATCAAATCGTTTTAGCTACTGATCGTAAATTTATGAATTATCTTGCCAAAGACATTCGTATTATTGATGTAAAATTGGCAGATCGGTTTCATAACATGCAAACGAAAGAGTATTGGTCATCGGAAACCCAAAAAAGAAAAGCTCAAGAAAACTTTTCGGTATATGCTCCCGTTGCCAAAAGTATTGGCGCTTGGCGAATCAAAAACTTTTTAGAGGACACTTCTTTTGAATCTTTAGAGCCCGATATCTATCGCTTACTTCAAAAAGAACGTCAAAATTTAATCGCTCAACATCTAGAAGAACTTAGAAAGATTGGTGAAAATATTAGTGACACACTTCAAAGTCGCTGTGGAATAACTTCTTGTGAAATAAAACCACAGTTTAAAAATGTGTATGGTCTATATGAAGCAATTCAAATTAGAAATCAAAAAATATTTCAACTCAATGACTTGCTTTCCTTGAAAGTGGTTTTAGAAAAACCTGTAGATTGCTACACGGCTCTAGGTATTACCAACGATCTTTATGCCAATAAACAGGTAGTAGACTATATTGGAAGCCCTAAACCTAATAGTTATCAATCCATTCATGACATAATCACATATCAAGATAAGCAAAAACAAAGTCAAGATATTCTTGTTAAATTCCGGACAAAATTAATGGATTTAAAAGCTACCTATGGCATGAGCGTAGAAGATTACCGTAAAAAAGGTGGCCAAAAACTATTTCAAGGAATCTCATTGATCGACCAAACTAGTTCGAACGATGAAACCTTTATGGAACGTGTTCAAAAAGAAATTTTTGGCGATAAAGTGACTGTTTTTACTCCAAGTGGCGAGCGATGTGAACTAGCGAAAGGTGCAACAGTAGTCGATTTTGCTTTCTATATTCATACCAAACTGGGACTTTATATGAGAGGTGCTTCAGTAAATGGTATGTTAGTGCCAAATAATTACGAATTGCAAAATAATGACACAATCCATATTATTCGAGGCGAAGAATTAATTAGTAAAGAAGTTGCGCATTGTGCTCAAACCTTTTATGCTCGGCAGATGATCGAAAATGAAATTGTTCGTTCTAGAAAGTTGAAATAATTATGAAAAACGGTGTTTTACTTATAAATAAACCAGAAGGTTGGACAAGCAGAGATGTTGTAAATAAAGTTGCTAAGATATACCAAGCGAAAAAAGTGGGGCATACAGGCACATTAGATCCCCTAGCGACAGGCCTCTTAATTGTATGTATCGGTAAATATACGAAATTAGTTGAATCACTTACAAATAAACAGAAAGAATATGTGGCTGTGATGCATCTCGGGCAAAAAACAGATACAGGGGATATTACAGGAAAAGTTATTGAAGAAAAAAAAGTTTCTCTTTCAGATGAAGAAATAAAAAAAGCCTTTTTAGATTTTCCACGTGAATACGAGCAAACTGTTCCTATATACTCAGCCGTGAAAATAAAAGGCAAAAAGCTATATGAATACGCTCGTGAAGGACAAAATGTAGAACTACCTAAAAGAAAAGTTGTGATTGAAGAACTAGAGTTTTTAAAAAGAGAAGGAGATAGAATAACCTTTAGAACTGTTGTCTCTAAAGGAACGTATATCAGAAGTTTAATCGAAGACATTGCAAGTACCCTTAAAACCGTCGCGACAATGGAAAAATTAACAAGGACGCGTCAAGGAATATATTCTCTTGAAAATTGCCAAGATCTAGAGAATATTACTTCACAGACCCCTTTATTGAAACTAGAAAATTTATTTACATATCCTAAAGTAGAAATTGATGAAGAGACCTTAAAACGTGTAAAAAATGGTAATAAAATTTTCATAGAATGTTCTAGTCCTAAAATACTTATTAGTTATCAAGAACAAGTCATTGCTCTTTATGAAAAAGATGGTAACAGCTATCGCTATCTTTTCGGAGAATAACAATGGCTTTTTTCTTTCTTCAATTCGCAAAAAATAAGGGATTTTATGAACAAATATGTACTAAAAACTTATATAAGTTAATGAAAATTTAGTATGATTGGCTTCTGGTTTAAAATAAAAATTAGTGGAATTTTTAGTTTTTTTACATTCAAAATATTTTTATCCCTTTATTTTCCTAGATTTTTTAACAATTTATGAATTTTGCAAATTGAAGTTTTTTCTTTTAAAGAACATTGACAGACAAATGTATGTATAGTATACTTTGGAAGTCAGGTGGTTAATATGCATGATATATGGAGTCCATGGCATGGGTGTACTAAGATAAGTGAAGGATGTGCTCATTGCTACATGTATTTTCTAGATAAAGTTCACGGGAATAATGATGGAAGTAAAATTTATAAAACAAAGAATATGCGATACCCATTAATGAAAAACAAAGATGGAACCTACAAAATAAAAAGTGGGGAACAAATTAGAGTTTGTATGTCTTCAGATTTCTTTTTAGCTGAAGCTGATAATTGGCGAGAAGAAGCCTGGGATATCATGCGAATTCGCAAAGATGTTATCTTTTTTATCCTGACCAAAAGAGCGGATAGAATTGAAAAAAATCTTCCGAAAGATTGGGGCGATGGTTGGGAAAACGTCTTTTTAAATGTAACCTGTGAAAATCAAGCAAGAGCTGATGAACGTATTCCAATACTTTTGTCGGTTAAAGCCAAACATAAAGGAATTATGTGTGCTCCTTTTATTGGACCAGTATCCATTGAAAAATATTTACAACGAGGTGATCTAGAGCAAGTCATTGTTGGTGGTGAAAACTATGATGGTGCTCGTCCTTGTGACTTTACTTGGGTTCAAAATTTAAGGGAAGAATGTGTGAAATACAACGTAAAATTTTGTTTTATTGAGACGGGAACAAAATTTATTAAAGATGGTAAAACATATACATTAAAAGATAAAAGTTTACAAGCCAAAATGGCTTTCAAATCACAGATGAATTTTCCAGGTAAACCGCTTCATTGGAAACTGTATGATGAATTTTTAAATCCTATTCCAGAAGAAGAATTATACAAACCCTTTTTTTGGTCGAAATGTCATGAATGTGGCTCGAAACCAATATGCAATGGCTGTAGTAGATGTGGAAAATGTAAAATTTCTTTAGATAACTAAATTTTAGTGTTATAATGAAAAAGGAAAGAAGGAAAATTTATGTCAAGAATAATAGACGTACACGCTAGAGAAGTCTTAGACTCTCGTGGCAATCCTACTGTTGAAGTAGAAGTATATACAGACTGTGGCGACTTAGGTCGTGCCATTGTCCCAAGTGGAGCTTCCACTGGTGAAAGAGAAGCATTAGAACTAAGAGATGGAGATAAAACTCGTTATTTAGGAAAAGGAGTTTTAAAAGCTGTTGAGAACGTAAATGATGTTCTTTCAGAAGTTGTTATTGGCATGGATGTAACGGATCAAGTGGCTATTGATCATGCCTTAATTGAAGCCGATGGAACAAAGGATAAATCAAAATATGGCGCTAATGCCATTTTAGGTATTTCCCTTGCTTGTGCCAGAGCTGCCGCCAATCATTATGATATGCCTTTGTATCGTTATTTAGGCGGAATGAATGCGAAAAAAATGCCTGTACCAATGATGAATGTTTTAAATGGTGGTAGTCATGCTGATTCTTCTGTTGATTTCCAAGAATTTATGATCATGCCTGTCGGAGCACCATCTATTCGTGAAGCTATTCGCATGGGTAGTGAAGTTTTCCATCATCTAAAAAACGTTTTAAAAGAAAAAGGCCAAGTAACTGCTGTTGGTGATGAAGGTGGATTCGCCCCTAACTTAGAAGATAATGAAGCTCCATTAAAATGTATTATGGAAGCTATCGAAAGAGCAGGTTATAAAGCTGGAGAAGATATTTGTATTGCTATGGATGTAGCTGCCAGTGAATTCTACAATAAAGAGACAAAAATGTATGAATTGAAAAAGAGCAATGGAGGAGCTAAAACAACCGAAGAGATGATTACTTGGTATGAAGAACTTGTTGCTAAATATCCAATCATTTCAATTGAAGATGGCTTAGGAGAAAACGATTGGGAAGGATGGAAAAAACTTACTGAACGTCTTGGTCAAAAAGTTCAATTAGTTGGTGATGATCTATTTGTTACAAATACAGCTATTTTACAAGAAGGCATTAATAAAGACATTGCTAATTCCATTTTGATTAAAGTAAATCAAATTGGTACATTAACAGAAACATTTGATGCTATGGAACTTGCTAGAAGTCATGGTTATACAGCAGTCGTTTCTCATCGCAGTGGCGAAACGGAAGACACAACAATTGCTGATATTGCTGTTGCCTTTAATGCTGGTCAAATCAAAACAGGTTCTCTATCAAGAACAGATCGTATTGCTAAATACAATCAATTAATGCGTATCGAAGAAGAACTAGGGGATGATGCTATCTATCCTGGACGCCATGCTTTCTATAACATTTACAAAGACTAAAAAAATATCCCTTACAATCGGGATATTTTTTTGACGGTTATTTTGGTAACAAGTAAACTGACGACAACAGTAAAGAAAAGAGAAATTATGACAGTAATAGGTTCAAATAAAATAGATGGAACTTCTAAAAATATTTTTTCAATATTTTTCTGATTAAAGTACTGAATAGCGATACTCCAACCAATCAATGAACCAACGAAAGCGACTAGGGCAATAACTCCAGTTTCAAGAGCAAAAATTTTAAATAAACTCTGCTTAGAAGTTCCAAGACTTCTTAAAATATTAATCTTTTTTTGACTAGCTTGAATCGTACTGGAAATAAGATGAATAAATAAAATAAACGTAAAAAGGACAAAAATAATTGTTAAAATAAGATAAAAAATACGGGTGTAGTGATAAGTATAAGTAATATCTTGAACATCATCACTGTACTCATTAATCAAAAGATAAGGAGAAACGTCAATTGTGTTAAAATTAGTAATGTTGTTTAAGACATTTACTTGGTCAATAAGCTGTTTAATTTTCTTTTCATCAGGTTCATAAACTAAGAGTGTTTTTAAATCTCGATTCATAAATTTACTCGTAAACCCTCGACAATAAACATACATTTGTAAATAATTTGTATTTTTCCACTTCTGAGTATCCGGAGTATAATAGCCATTTTGATATGCCTCAAGATATCTATCACTCGTGGCAATTCCAACAATATAAACCGTTTCATTTTGAAGTTTTAAAGGATGATGGTCACGAATCAGTTGGTCGCGACTTTCGGGTTTGTACAACTCATTTTCTGTATCATAAACACCATAGGCAATCATATAATCAGCAAGATACTCACTGATAACAAGCTCATTACTAGCCCTAGGACTTCTTCCCATTAAGTGCTCAAAAACCGTATCATCTTCTAATTCAATAAATGCGGTAATATTGGGATAAACATTTAGCTTAGTGTAATATGTATCAGCCTCACCATAAGAAAAATTAATATTTTGATAAGAATCATAAATAAAATAACCTTTATGATAAGTAGTATTAGCAATAGTCTTTAAATAAGCTAAATCCTCTTCATCAATTGTTTGACTATCCGCACTATACAGTGTATATCCATAAAAATCTGTAGCCTGTTCATATTTCATTTTATAAATTTCAAATATATAGTGTTGATTTCTTGTAATGGCCTCAAAAGCTAAATCATCTGCATTCATAAACAAAATATTCAACGTATAATTCATTAAAATAAGGGAGAAAATCAAAAGAAGAACCGTTATAACGAGTTTAAAAGGTTTCAACTTTAAATTGTGTAAAGCCATCCTGAAAATATAAGAGAAGGGGATGTGTGCATCTTGTAAAGTAAAAGAACCCTTGTTCTCGCTTTGCCATTGCTCACCGGTATCACTAAGAATTTCTCCATCGACAATCGTAAGTATTCGATCGGCATATTTTCTTGCTGACTCTTCATCATGCGAGACAACAACAACTAAATTTTGTTGGCTAATCTCTTTTAAAATGTTAAATATTTCTTGACCACTTTTTTGATCTAAATTACCTGTCGGTTCATCACAAAGTAGTAACTTAGGTTGTTTCACTAAAGCTCTTGCAATCGCCACCCGTTGTTTTTGGCCACCAGAAAGCTCATTAATTCTTCTTTTCTCTAAACCTTCCAAATCCAAAGACGTTAAAAGTTGACTAATTAAATGATTCTCATCTTCCTTTTGTTGTAAAGCTAGGGCTAGTTCAATATTTTCATAAACATTATAATCCTCCAAAAGATTAAACTCTTGAAAGACAAATCCCACAAAGCTATTGCGATATCCATCCAAATCTTTCTCCGTAAAATCCTTCATACTTTTTCCTTGAATGAAAATTTCTCCTGAACTAGGTTTATCAAGCCCACCCAAAAGATTTAAAAGCGTAGACTTACCTGAGCCACTTTTGCCCAAGATAAAAACCATTCCTTTATCTGCTAAGGTAAGACTGACATTTTTTAAAGCAATCGTATCCACACTTTTTTTCGAACGATAAATTTTACTGACATCTTTTAACTCAATCATAATTGTTATTCTCTCCTTTCCTTTTTATTTAAGATGGTATTTGCTGGTGTCGCATTACTTACCGGTTTTATAATGAAAAATGTAATAAAAACACTTAAAAGAAGACTATAACAGAAAACAAATATAGAAGTAAGGAAAGAAGTATCAAACGGATAAACCTTAAATCCCATTGCACTACTAAGTAGATGATGTAAGAACAAAGTGATGAAATACCATAACACATTAGCTAAAACAGCTGAGAAAACTCCGACAATCATAACTGTTGTTAAATAAATATATAAAATATCTTTGCTACTTGCTCCTAAAGCTCTTAAAATACCAATTTCTTTTCGGGCTTCCGTAATAACTTGACTAATATAATGAACAAACAGTAAAAGGGTAAAAAGACTAAAGGCTAAAGTAAGAAATAAGAAGAGTTTTCCAAAAGTTGTATATATTCCCTGATATCCATTTGTTGAACTAAGAATATCTGAAGAAAGAACATAACCATAGTTTCCAGTAACATTATTCGTTAAAAGATCAATTTCTGTTAAAAGGCTTTCGAGTTTTTGAGAGTCATTTTCGTAAATATATAAAGAAGAGATTTCTCTTGTCTTATAGGAAAAGTTTTGGCCAAACGCCGGAGTAATATAATAAACGTTATCAAAATTTACACCTGTAACTTTGAGAAAAACTACTTTTCTTTCACCATTTTCCTGATAAGATAAAGAAATTTGCAAATCTTCTTGACTCAGATAGTCTTGGATGAATTGGTTTATTTCCTCCTCTGGCTTGCCTTGCTCTAATAAGCTTTCATATTGATTTTTAAAATCTTCTTTTTGGGTAAGGTAGTATTCTAGTGGAACAATGATTTCTTCTTCCGTTAAAGCATCTTTAGAGGTTAATCCTTCACTTGTAATAACATTGACTGGTTTTTCTAAAAAACGTAAGTTCTTTTGAAAAGAAGAAACACCGAGGATCATCGAATCTAAAGGAACGTCTTTATCCGTTTTTAAAATGGCATTTTTAGCAAAGTCCTGAACATAAATAAAGGGAGCCATCTGATAGTAATCAGAATCATAAAATTCATTGATAGCCTTTAAATTTCCGTATAACTTTTCTGTCGTATATCCATCACTATCATCCATGACAATTCCGACGACAAAAACTTGATTGTCACCTAAAGGCAAGCCATGTTCTCCATTTAATAACTCCTCGTAACTTTGAGACTTATAAACTTCTTCATTCTCCGTAATTCCATATTTAATGATGTAATCGGCTAAATACTTATGAATCACAATTTCATTATCGTTTGTAGGAAGGCGTCCCATTAAATTTTCGATCAGACGATTATCTTCCAGTTCAATAAATTCTAAAGGATAAGGTCGGTTTAAAACCCAATCGTTGATGTCATAAGAAGCGTAATTGAAGTTTAATTCTTGATTATTATCATATAAATCATACTGACGATTAATCGTAACATCGGCGATATCTAAAATAGCCTCGATATCCTCGCTTTCAAAAGGAACATAGCTATACTCAAAAGTACTTTCTTTCTCTACTTTTCGAACTTGTAAAACGTAATCTTGATTCGCATTCATCGTCTTAATTGTATTATCAACTTGATTATATAGAATAGTTGTTAAAGTGGTGTGCAAAAACAAAAGGGAAAAAGTTAAAAGAAAAATAGTTATGCTTAGCTTAAAAGGTTTCAACTTTAAATTGTGTAAAGCCATCCTGAAAATATAAGAGAAGGGGAGGTGCGCTTCTTGTAAAGTAAAAGAACTTGGGTTCTCACTTTGCCTTTGATTGCCTGTATCACTAAGAATTTCTCCATCGACAATCGTAAGTATTCGATCGGCATATTTTCTTGCTGACTCTTCATCATGCGAGACAACAACAACTAAATTTTGTTGGCTAATCTCTTTTAAAATGTTAAATATTTCTTGACCACTTTTTTGATCTAAATTACCTGTCGGTTCATCACAAAGTAGTAACTTAGGTTGTTTCACTAAAGCTCTTGCAATCGCCACCCGTTGTTTTTGGCCACCAGAAAGCTCATTAATTCTTCTTTTCTCTAAACCTTCCAAATCCAAAGACGTTAAAAGTTGACTAATTAAATGATTCTCATCTTCCTTTTGTTGTAAAGCTAGGGCTAGTTCAATATTTTCATAAACATTATAATCCTCCAAAAGATTAAACTCTTGAAAGACAAATCCCACAAAGCTGTTACGATATCCATCCAAATCTTTCTCTGTAAAATCCTTCATACTTTTTCCTTGAACGAAAATCTCTCCTGAAGTAGGTTTATCAAGCCCACCCAAAAGATTTAAAAGCGTAGACTTACCTGAGCCACTTTTTCCCAAGATAAAAACCATTCCTTTATCTGCTAAGGTAAGACTGACATTTTTTAAAGCAGTCGTATCCACACTTTTTTTTGAACGATAAATTTTACTTATTTCTTTTAACTCAATCATACTGCTCAAACTCTCTTCCTATTATTGAAAATATTGTATCATAATTCCTAAAAAATATATAGGTTAAAAAACCAGATTATGTTATAATAAAAAGGAGTGAAAAGCGGGTTTAGAAAGAAGGAAATATGAATAGTAAAGAAGATGCGCAAAGATTTGTAGCTGGAATGTGTGAAACCGAAGCTGAATTTATGCATGCGTTAAATATCGGTCTCATTTTAGAAAGTATGGGGTGTAGTGATGAACTCATAACCGCGGGCTTTCTGCATGAAAGCTTAAGAAAGCCTGGATATACGAAAGAACTCTTACAAACTCGGTTTGGCGAGGTTGTCGCGAGCATCGTAACAAACTATGATTGCATGAAAGAATTTACGGAAGATAGCACCCTTCTTCTAGAAGCACATTGTATTGAATCCTTAGAACAAGAGGCCTTAAAACCGGCTCCAAGAAAGTTAAATAGCCAAGGTGTTTTTTATCCGGCATCAGGCAATCTGGAATTAAATGCTTACCTAGCTTTATTAAATACCCAACTATCCGAACCAACAATTAAGGAAAATTTAAAAATAGAGAAAGAAATTTTAAAACGCTTCAAAAAAAATAATACTTTAAACAAACCGTTCATGTGTGAAATTATTGGCACACCTAAAATCGGTAAAACAGAGATGTTATTTAAACTCTATCAAAGTTTTAAATCCGCAAATTGCAATGTTGCCTTAATGAACAATATTTATGCTCCATACAAAAACTGTGATGTTCTCTATCGCATCCAAAAGGTGATGGATATGAAACCAGATATTATTTTGTTTGACCAAGGACTAGCTACTTTACTAATAAAAAATTACATGCGCAAGAAAAGTGGAATAGAGAAAGACATCGAATCTCGTCAAATAGAAAATCAATACCTAGCTTTAATGGAGAATTATGTAGATTACTTAGCTATGGTCTATGCACCGATAAACAAACAAGATACCTTTTTTGGTAAACAACTATCCGAAGAAGAGGTAAACCAAATCAGTGCCTACAATCAAGCTTTACAAGAAATGTTTCCTAAATTAGAAGAACATACTAAATTTAGTGAAGAGTTTGATACTGACGAGAAAACCTTTTATCGAACACAAAGGACAATTGAAATGCAAGCGCTTTCTCTTGTACGCAAACGTGTTCAAAAAGAAGCAGTCAGCAAATATTACCATTAAAAACAACCTAATCGTTGTTTTTTTCGGTAAAAATAGACACCTGTTTAACGTAAAAAACTTTACGAAATTGAAAAAAACATGATATACTGATTTAGGTTAAGAAAAGACTAGAAAGGAAGTTTTATATGGCAAATAAAAATACTTATGATGAACATTCAATAAAAATACTAGAAGGACTAGAAGCCGTAAGAAAACGTCCCGGTATGTACATAGGTTCAACAGACAAAAGAGGTATGCATCATTTAGTATGGGAAATTGTCGACAATTCTATTGATGAAATTATTAATGGCTATGGAGATCATATTAAAATTCTATTACATAAAGATGGCTCCATTACCGTAGCAGATAATGGTCGTGGAGTTCCAATTGGTATGCATGAAAGTGGCAAAAGCACGCCAGAAGTCATTTATACGGTTTTACATGCCGGTGGTAAATTTGAAAATGCTGGTTATAAAGTATCTGGTGGCTTACATGGTGTAGGTGGTTCTGTTGTTAATGCATTATCAAGTTTCATGGAAGTTACAATTTACCGTGAAGGTAAGATAAGTCAAATCAAATTTAAAGATGGTGGCAAAGTAGAAAGTCCATTAAAAACCATTGGTGAATCTAAAAAAACGGGAACAATTGTAACCTTTTTGCCCGACAAAGAAATTTTCAAAAACTGTAATTTTTCCTTTACAACAATCTGTGAAAGGATGCAAGAAAGTGCATTCCTCCTTTCCAATGTAACCATCGAAGTCATCGATGAAGAAGATAATTTAAGTGCTAAATACCATTATGAAAACGGCATTATCTCTTTTGTAGAATACATGAATGAAGGCAAAAACGCCATTAGCAAAGTCATTCATTTTGATCAAACCAAAAACTCTATTGAAGTAGATATAGCCATGCAATATACCGATTCTTATAATGAACAAATCTTATCTTTTGTCAATAACGTTAAAACAAGCGATGGCGGTACGCACGAGGTAGGTTTTAAAACAGGAATTACCAAAGCATTCAATGACTATGCTAAGACAAATAGTCTTTTAAAAGGCAAAGATGCTAGTTTAGACGGTGGGGATGTCCGTGAAGGATTAAGTGCGATCATTTCCGTCAAAATTCCTGAAGAACTTTTGCAATTTGAAGGACAGACAAAAGGAAAACTTGGAACACCTGAAGCAAGAAGTGTCGTGGAAAGTGTTACTTATGAAAACTTAAAATTCTTTTTAGAAGAAAACAAAGAAACGGCTCTATCCATTTTAGAAAAAGCAGTCAAAAGTAAACAAGCTCGTGAAGCAGCAAGAAAAGCACGCGAGCAAGTTCGTAAAGGTGGTAGCAAAAACGCCAGTAAAGAACGTATTTTAGCCGAGAAACTAGCCAAAGCAACCGGTAAGGATTATGCCAAAAATGAACTCTTCTTAGTCGAGGGTGATAGTGCAGGTGGTTCAGCGAAATCTCATCGCAATCGGGAAACCCAAGCTATTCTTCCTTTAAGAGGAAAAGTGTTAAACTGTGAAAAAGCCAGTGCCAAAGACATTGAAGCTAACGCTGAGCTAAGACAATTAGAATATGCTATTGGAGCAGGCTTAGGAGCCGACTTTGACTACCGTGAAAGTAACTATGGTAAAGTCATTATCATGACTGATGCCGATGTTGATGGATCCCATATTCAAATCCTTTTGATTACCTTCTTCTACCGGTTTATGAGACCCTTAATCGAACAAGGGATGCTTTATATTGCCACACCTCCTTTGTATTCGATTGAGACAAGCAAAGGTAAAGAGTATATTGCGACCGATGAAGAACTAGAAGAACGTAAAAAAACATTAAAAGGAAATTATAAAATTCAAAGATTCAAAGGTCTAGGTGAAATGGATGCTGATGAACTATACGAAACAACAATGGATCCAGCTAACAGAAGACTTTTAAGAGTAAATCTAACCGACGCTGCCATTGCCGAAAAAAGAATCCATGTTTTAATGGGTGATGAAGTAGCCCCAAGAAAAGAATGGATTAACGAAAACGTAGACTTTACATTAGAAGACGATTTTAGGAAGTGATAACATGCCGAAGAAAAGTGAAGAAAAAACAATTATTGAAAAAATTTATGACTATAGTTTAGAAGAAATCATGGAAACAGGGTTTGGTAGATACTCCAAAGAAATCATTCAAGAACGTGCCCTACCAGACGTTCGTGATGGCTTAAAACCAGTGCAAAGACGTATTTTATATGCTATGTATATCTCAGGTTTTACGCATAATAAACCATATCGAAAAAGTGCTAAAGCCGTCGGAGATATTATGGGTAACTTCCATCCTCATGGTGATTCATCGATTTATGACGCGTTAATAAGAATGAGTCAACGATGGAAGATGCGTGAATGCCTAATTGATATTCATGGAAATAATGGTAGTATCGATGGCGATGGACCAGCAGCCATGCGTTATACTGAAGCAAGACTTTCTAAATTTGCC
The DNA here is from genome assembly GCA_944355355.1 of uncultured Bacilli bacterium. Classification (GTDB taxonomy): domain Bacteria; phylum Bacillota_I; class Bacilli_A; order RF39; family UBA660; genus Ventrenecus. The sequence continues at coordinate 4,964 of CALVQE010000017.1, read as the reverse complement.
GAAGTAATGCTTGAATCCATCAAAAAAGATACCGTGCAAATGACCTACAACTTTGATGACACCGAACTAGAACCAACAGTCTTACCAGCCTCATTTCCAAACCTTTTAGTTAATGGTTCGACTGGTATTTCAGCTGGATATGCTACCAACATTCCAACTCATAACTTAGGCGAGGTTATCGATGCAACAATCAAACGGATTGAATCGCCAAACTGTCGCTTAGAAACCATCATGGAAATTATGCCTGGACCTGATTTTCCAACTGGTGGAGTTATTGAAGGAAAAGAAGGCTTAATTGAAGCCTATACTAAAGGAAAAGGAAAAGTTGTTTTAAAAGCTAAGACAGAAATTGTTGAAAAAGGAAGTAAAAAACAAATCATTGTTCATTCCATTCCCTATGAAGTCGTAAAAGAACAACTCCTTAAAAAGATTATTGATATCAAACTCGATAAAAAGATTGAAGGAATCAATGACGTTATTGATGAATCAGATCACGAGCACATGGCCCGTTTAGTCATTGACTTAAAAAAAGAAGCCAATGCTGAACTTGTCTTAAACTACTTATTAAAAAACACCGATTTACAAATCAACTATAACTTTAACATGGTTGCCATTGTCAATCGCCGTCCAAAACTTGTTGGTGTTCTAGACATTTTAGATGCCTTCATTGCTCATCAAAAAGAAGTTGTCACAAGAAGAACTAAATTTGATTTAGAAGCCGCTAAAGTAAGATTCCATATCTTAGAAGGTCTTATGAAAGCCATAAGTATTCTAGATAAAGTCATCGCGACGATTCGTGCTAGTAAAAACAAAAGTAATGCTATTGAAAACTTATGTAAAGAATATGACTTTACCTATGAACAAGCCAAAGCCATTGTTGAATTACAACTATATCGTTTGACCAATACAGATATTGTTGATCTTCAAAATGAAATGGCTAAATTACAAAAAGATATGTATATCTGGGAACAAATATTGAATAATGAGGAAGCTTTAAAACATGTCATGAAACAAGAACTTAAATTAATTAAAAAAGAATATGCTGATGCTAGAAGAACCGAAATTAAAGATGAAGTTACAGAAATTAAAATTGATTTAAAAAGTATGATTCCAAAAGAAAACGTTGTTGTCGTTGTAACTAAAGAAGGCTATATTAAACGCGTAAGCAGTAAAAGTTATGCCGCAAGAACGGAAGCACCTACGATGAAACCAGGTGACTATTTGACAAATATTTTTGATGTAACAACCTTAGATCATATTGTCTTCTTTACAAATATGGGTAACTATATTTTCCTTCCGGTTCATAAAATACCAGAAGCAAAATGGAAAGATTTAGGTAAACACATTAACAATATTGTAACTTTAAATCCTGAAGAAAAACTTGTTGCCTCATTTATTTATGAGCCAGACAAAGACATTATATCAGTAAGTAAATTAGGTATGATCAAAAGAACAAAGATGAAAGATTATGAAGTTACAAGAACATCAAAAGCTATGGCCTCAATGAAACTAAAAGACAATGATGAAGTTGTTAGTGTAATTGAGTCAAATGAAAAAGTCATGATTATTTCAGATTCTGGTTATGCATGTATCTTTAACAAACTAGAAGTTCCATTAGTAGGTACTCGTGGTAGTGGTGTTAAAGGAATCGCTTTAAAAGATGATGAAGTATCCTTAGCTATAGCCTTAGATAATGCCGAATATGTAACTCTTCTAACTAACCAAAATACTATGAAACGTATCAAAGCATTAGACTTAGAAGAAACAGGAAGAGCAAAACGAGGACTAAGTATTTTAAAAAAGGTCAAAAGTACGAACTACAAAATCACTAGTGCTGTATCAACAACCTCAAGAAGTGAACTCACAATCATTGCTGAAGATAAAATAGCTAATGTCAAAAATAGTGATATTCCAATTATGGATTTAGCAAGTACCGGTTCTATGGTTTCCAAACATAAAATAGTCGAAGTCTTACTCAAAGTAGACTTAGAAAACAAACAAGAAGAGATAAATAAACCTACAGAACAAGAACCAACTCAAGTATCTTTTGATCTAAATGAATTCAAACTATAACCACACGTCAAACAATTGTAAATTTACTTTACAGTTGTTTTTTTGATATAATAATTATCGTAATAAATACGATAGTATGAACCATAATAGAAATAGGAGTGAGTAGTATGATCAAAGATAAAAGTAGATATTTTCTTATTGGGGGTATAGTTCTTCTTGTTTGTGTATTTGTAGGTATATCTTATGCTTATTGGCAACTTACATTACAACAAAGTGGCACTAATGTTGTGACTACAGATTGTTTCAACATTACTTTTACAGATAGTAATGATATTAACTTACAAAAAGCTTATCCCATTACGGATAGTGAAGGATCCTCATTAGCTCCATATACATTTACAATAGAAAATACATGTGATAGTCCAGCAAGCTATCAAATTAACTTAGAGACAATGGGTCAAGAAGGAAGCGTCAAAGTTTTACCAGAGGAATACCTTAAAGCTAACTTAATTGAGAAAGATAGTAGTAATATTAGTACGAATAACTTAACAAGTGACTATGAAGTGGGTACTACAATTGATGGGGCTATAAAAGCTTATAAATTAGATACAGGAATCATTCAAGGAAAGATGAGTAAAACTTTTGAATTAAGATTGTGGTTAGATTATGATACGCCAGTTATTGATGAAGTTATGAATGCAACTTATAACGGTAAGATCTCTGTTAATAGTAGTTATAGAGAGGCACCAAGTAATATGATCATGGCTAAAGATTTTACAATTGATTCAGAAACTACGGAAGGAGATATTAATCAGGATACTGGAGCAATTATTAGTGATTCTTTTTGGCAACATAATCTAAATATCAAAACAATTACTTTTGAGAGTACCTTAACTCCAAAAGATAATCCAGCATACACATATGATATCTCAGTAAATCAAGATGGAAGTGTCATGGCTTATCTAGTGGAAAATGGGACACTCGAGGATTATTGGACTGGTGATATGATAGTTGCTTATGATATGTATATCCAGTCTAATGGTAAAGTGTATGCCAATTATGATAGTTCATGGTTGTTTGGGCTGTTTACGAATTTAACAGAAATAAATAATCTTCAAAATCTAGACACAAGTTATGTAACCAATATGAGTGATATGTTTGATAATGTATCATCTTTGACTGCTTTAGATTTAAGCCATTTTGATACATCAAATGTCACGGATATGAGTTATATGTTTGCATATATGGATGCTTTAATCAAATTAGATTTAAGTTCTTTTGATACCTCAAATGTCACGGATATGAGTTATATGTTTGCATATATGGATGCTTTAATCAAATTAGATTTAAGTTCTTTTGATACCTCAAATGTCACGGATATGAGTGAAATGTTTGTTTATATGGACTCCTTAACCAAATTAGATTTATTTCTTTTGATACTTCCAATGTTACAGATATGAACCATATGTTTTATTACATGGAATTATTGACTAATTTAAATCTAAGCAATTTTGATACTTCGAATGTCACGAATACGAGCTTTATGTTTTACAGTGATGCTTTATTAACAACCATTGTATATGGTCCTAACTTTGGGTGTGAATTTGATAATGATGAGGATATGTATTATGATTGTCCAGCTAATGGTCCTGAACAATGTCAAGGAAGTTCCTCAGGATCTGTTTAGCCTTTAAAATCATATTGCATTAGGATTTTTTTGTCTTGTTTTGTCGAATCGCTTGTAAATAGCTTTAAACTCTTTAAAATAGTCACCCAAGTTGATCTTTTAAGGAGGAACATCTATGAATACAAGTACAAAAAAATATAGTATCTTAAATGATAAAGTGGTTAAAACTTTACTTAGTAAAAATGAATCTTTTACAAAAGAATATATGTGTCGTATTATTCATAAGACTATGGATATACCCTTAGCTGATTTAAGAAAAGACTTAACTCTTGTTCATCCAAGTATTCCTGTAAAGCAAGATGTTGTTGGCAGTGAAACGGATATTTTATATCAAACAAAGGATTATTATATCGATATTGAAGTAAACTATCGTTATAGTAATGTCTTAGAAAGTAAAAACACCATTTATATGGCCCAGTTACTCTTAAGAGATGTGAAGAGTTATAAGGATTATTTAAAAGCAAAGAAAGTCTTACAGATCAATATTTGTAACTATGATCTGTTTGGCTTAGGAAAGTTTATTTACCGAAGTACCTTAATGGAAGAAAACTATCATAAAATACGATCGGATAAAATAGAGATTATTGATATCAACCTTGATTATCTTAGGAAGGTAGATTATAATGATATCAAGAAAAACAGTTTAGAAAGTGATTTATATTTTTTGATTGAAGAGAACCAAGAAATATTGAGTAAACTATATGAAGGAGATGAAATTATGCTGAGTATGCAAAGAGAAGTAACCAGTTTAATGGGATGTGTTGATGATTATTTATATTACGATAAAGATCGTATGGAACAAAGTGAAGCTTATCAAGAGGGGCGAGAGTCTGGTCTAGCTGAGGGCAAGAAATCTGGAATGGTTGAAGGTAAAAAATTAGGCCAAAAGTTAGGGCAAAAGTTAGGTCAAAAAGAAAGTCGCTTAGCTATGGCTAAAAAGTTATTAATGGAAGGCTTACCAAAAGATCTCATTCAAAGAGTAACAGGATTATCTAAAAAAGTATTAAATGATTTAATTCGTGAGCAAAATAAATAGAAGCTCATTTTTCTATACATTACTTTTTGCTATATGATTTATTTTGTCTTGTTTTGTCGAATCGCTTGAAAATAGCTTTAAACTCTTTAAAATAGTCACCCAAGTTGATCTTTTAAGGAGGAACATCTATGAATACAAGTACAAAAAAATATAGTAGAGTTGTTCGAAAACTAAAATTAGGTGATATCTAAATTAAAAAGAGCACAAATCAAAACTGCAAAAGATGCA
>CALVQE010000016.1 GCA_944355355.1 uncultured Bacilli bacterium | reverse complement strand
TATTTCAAGTGGTGGTTTGCTTTTTTTGTTGTTTTTAGTTGGTTAGGTTGCGGACGTAGTCTGCCGTATGATATAATTGTACTTGAAAGTAGTGATAACAATGTTTTTAAAAGTGACACCTACTAGAAGTGGAAAAATATTTTTGTCCTTTGTCCAAGGTTATCGAGATGAAAGTGGGAAATCAAGACAAAAAACAATTAAAAATATTGGATGGCTTAATGAATTAAAAAAGCAATATTCAGATCCCATTTCTCATTTTAGAGAAGTTGCCAAACAAAATAAAATAGAAGACATAACTGAATATACGATTAAAAATATGGATTCTAAACTCATTGACGAAAATGATAACCCTAAAAATCTTGGCTATGTTGTTTTAAAAAAAGTTTATAATGAATTAGGCATTGCTTCACTATTAAAACAAGTACAAAAAAACACTAAAATTGAGTTTGATTTAAATGACATCTTATCTCTTTTAGTCTATATGAGAATACTAAAACCAGGTAGCAAAAAGGAGGCTTTTGAAAATAAAAAATTGCTTTTTGAAAGGTATGATTTTTCGCTAGATGATGTGTATAGAAGTCTAACTTATCTTAATCCTCTTCAAGAAGAGATTCAAAAAGCGATTTGGGAAAACACTAAAGATACCTACCACAGAGACACTTCTAACTGTTACTATGACTGCACAAACTATTATTTTGAAATCGAATGTAACGATGAAGATACCTACGAATTAGACTATGAAGGAAATATAATAAAGGATGAAACCGGTAACCCTGTTGTCAAAGAAAAAGGTTTAAGAAAAAGAGGACCCGAGAAAAATAAAAGACCTGATCCTATCGTTGAAATGGGTCTTTTAATGGATGCTACTGGTATCCCTCTTTCTTATAATCTTTTCCCTAGTAATGAATCCGAAAAGAAATCACTAATCCCTATCCTAAATCGAACGAGACATCAATTTGGTTTAGATAGAACTATCGTAGTTGCAGATCGAGGTTTAAACACATCTGAAAATGTCATTCACATATCTGGTACATCATTAGAACAAGCAAAAAAATTAAACGGTTATGTTTATGGTCAGTCAGTAAGAGGTGCAGATGAAGAATTTAAAGCTTGGGTATTACAGCAAGATTATCAAACAGATATTCTTCATGATAAAGATGGCAACGAAATTAAATTTATTCATAAATCCAGAATTTATCCTAAAAAAATGAAAGTTGTAAGAGAGGATAAAGGAAAGACCAAATCTGGTAATGATAAAATTCAGTACATTACAGTTGACCAGAAACAAATGGTTTATTATTCACAGAAATATGCAGATAAACAAAAAAGAGATCGAGAAAAAATAATAGCCAAAGCCAATGACTTAATTGCTCATCCTGACAAGTACTCAAAAGCTACTTCTTATGGTGTCGCTGGGTATGTTAACAATTTAAAATTTGTAAAATCTACCGGTGAAATAGCAGATACCAATTCTCTATCTATCAACCAAGAACGAATCGATGAAGAAGCAAAATATGATGGTTACTACTCTATTGTTACTTCAGAAGAACACCTTTCTGATTTAGAAATAAGAAATATATACAGAGGGTTATCAAAAATCGAAGAAACATTTAAAGTAACTAAATCTGGTTTAGAAACTAGGCCTGTTTGGGTATCCAGAAAGGATCACATTGAATCACATTTTTTAACTTGTTTTATTGCTTTAGTTCTTGTTAGATTGTTAGAGAAAAAACTAGAAAACAAATATTCATTCGAAAAGATTATTGATTCCATAAGGAACTATACAAGTTGTCATATTGAACATGATATCTATTTACAAAGTTTCAAAAATGATATCATCACTTCTTGCGAAGAAACTTTTTGTATCAATTTATCTAAAAAATTCCGAACTTTATCTGAAATCAGAAAAATTTAAAATTTTCTTAAAATAAATTTTGGTGCACAACATTTTAAAAATGCGCGAGCCCTTTATCTATCGTAGCTCGCGCGTTTTTGCTGCAAAAGTAAAGGTTTACACTGTTAATTGTAACATATCAAATTCTTTATTTCAATAAAACTTCTTCATTTGGGTGTAAATTTTTTTTGTAGGTAAATAGTAGTTAATGATATATTTCATCAACTACTATTTTTTCTATTTCACCCCAATGCTCACTTTCATACATACACATTAATGCGATCATATAATTAGCACCTTCAACACTCCATCTCATTCCTGCTTGTTTTAATCTTAGCTGGACTACAGTTTTATTAGAACTTTCTATTGCACCACTACCTACAAACCAGCCATTGTGTTCATAAGTAGAATAATCTATTTTATTTTTGTTGTTTTCTAAATAAACTGGTAAATTACAAACAGTTTTAGGTATTGTTATATCTTTATATTTCTTTAGTTCTTTTACTATCAAGTTATATTCTCTAGAATAACAATAACCGATTATTTTATCTCTAAATTTCTCTACCTTTTTAGTATCATCATTAAATATAAACTTACCATAATTGGTTATATTTTCTATTAAGTGAAACTTATCTAATATTTGAATAGCTTCAGGAAATAGTTCATCTATCATATTTCTAATCCAAGTGGCACCATCAGAAATAAAAACTATTTCTTCATATTCCCAATATTTTAGTTCTACTGCTTTGGCAAATACCATGATTTTAAAAGTTTCAACATTACCAATATAAGAAACATATTCTTTATGATTAATGATATTAGATTTGTCTTTTCTTTTATACATATCATCATCAGAAAAGAAAATACCTAATTTATTTTCTCTCCAGGTAGAACAATTTTCATCTTCTATTCTAGTATTAACACTTGCACCATCTGCTTGAATATATAAAGTACCTTTCTTTTTAGTTACAGTCATATCTATATTAGTGCGATTATTCCAAATTTCTATAGCCTTATTATAGTTGTATTTATATACTGATTTTCCAATATACTCAGTTATTTTTAATACATTATTTGGACTAATTTTAATGTTTAAAACTCTTTCAATTATTCTTGAAGCTTTTTGAAATGATGATTGATTTTGTCCCCAAAATGCTATTTCTATCATTGCTCTTAATGATACTTTAAATGGTAGTTTATCTATCCCTAGATATTCATCTAGTGGATTTATCAACTTGCTTTTCAAACCATATTTTTCTAAATCAATATCACCAACGATTTGCAGCACAGTTCGATAAATAGATACTTTACCAGTAATCAAAATAAATTCTAATTTTCTTTTTTTTACATTTTTTAATTTAAATCCTTTTTCTTGCCACTCTTCTTTTTTTTACTAATTAAATCCTTTTCATCTATTTTTTTAGATAATAATTCTTCAATATGATTATTAATAATACTATTTACATTTTCAACAGTTTTCAATGCCAAATCTTCAATAGAGTTAATATCCAATTTTTTATTTTTTATAAGATTATCAAAATCATTATCTAGTTCATCAATCTCTTCTTTTAACTTTTTTCTTGTATCCATACATACTACTACTCCTCGTATAATAAGTATATCAAAAATTCATTATCTTACCTACAAAAAAAATTTACACCCTCTTCATTTTTCGCAATATTCCTTTTTCTTTAAAGCATAAAAAAAGATAACGATGACAAGTCGCTACCTCTAGTTTGGATCAATCTACATCTAGTCAAAATGTAAATCGCCTACTTTAAAGTTTTCTTTCTTTATATGGCCATATGCTTAATAGATAGTAAGACCTAAACGGCATCCCCATTGTCTTTTAGCAACTGCATGAGAAAAACTCTCAACTACTAAAATTTGCACTTATCAAATATAAAACGAAAATTACATTTAATAAATACTCTCTATTAAGTAACTTAACTTTATCATATTTTTTCTCTAAATGCAAGCCTTTTTATTCATCATCGTGGAAAAAGTCATCAAAAAATTCATCATCTGTGATTACATTGTCATTCATAACAATAGAATCAGTATCTACATTAATTTTTGGTTTTTCCTCTATTGATTCTTTTATAACCGGTTTTTCTTGTACTATCGGTTTCTTCTCTTCTAATTTCGGTAATTCTATTTCTTGCTTTTGTTCAGTTTGTTTTAATTCTTTTTCCTTTTCTTCACTCTCTTTTAAGAGTTTATCAATGTTTTCAATCATCTGATCGATTTCTTCATTCGTCAATTCTGATATTGGTTTGTTTAATCCTGTTAACGGACCTGAACTTGAAGCTGGCATGAATGGATTGGGCATAGGAGTAGGTCTATTCATTGGCATATCTATGTTCATAAAGGGATTTTCCATTCCACTAGGTGCCATGAAAGGATTATTCATGCCCATTTGAGGTGTGCCGTTGCTCACATTTTCTAACATTTTTTTTCTTTTTTCTTCAGAAACATAAGCTTTTAAATCGAACATAGCAACTTCTCTTTGTTCACGATATGGAAAATCTAATTCTTTTCGCTCGATTCCCCAGTTAATTTTAAAGTCAGGTTCATATTGAGTCTTAAATGGATTCATCCGCAAGCGTTTAATGATAGCTTGGAATAGCTTCATTTTTTGTAAGTCTGTTACAGTAACTAGCGGGGTTGAAGCTGTTTTATCCTTTTCTTTGCTTTTTACTTCACCACACATTTTACTGATTTCTTCTAAGGCAGCCATTTCGGTACTAATTAAATAAATTAAATTACCACAGTTACCTTTTAGTGTCTCAGCTACTTCTTTTCCATACACATCGTTTAATTGAGCAAAGTTTTGAATGATAAATGTAAAGCGAATATCACGACTTCGAGCAGCAGACACCATAGAATCCACATCGGATAACGGAGGCATGTTGGCAAATTCATCTAAAATAAAGTTGGTTCGATAACTTAATTTGCCACCGTTTGATTGAGCTACTTCAATTAGTGTTTCATAACATTGTTTTAAGAAAACGGTTAATAGACTGTGATAAGTTGTTTTCTCATCATGAATGATTAGAAAAACCGCCGTTTTCTTTTCACCAATACTACGCATATCAAAATCACTGTAAGAAAGCATTTCGGATAGTTTCTCACGTGAAGCAAAGATTCTTATTTTTTGACGGAAGGTAGATAAAATTCCTCCTTTAGTGTCGTTTGGAGCATTAAAAGTTGTTGAACCAAAAATGTATTCTGGTGAGCTTTCACCTTTTAAATTAAAATACTCTTTAATGTAGGTGTTTACTCCCATTCTCTCTTCACCGACTGAACTCATCAAATTAATAGAGTTAAGATTAATTTCATTTTCTTTACCATCGCGGAATAAACCTAATGCTAAAGCTGAAAAATAGTCGGCACCAGATTTTTCCCAGAAAGCTGAATCTTTGTTTTTAGGATCAACTAAAATATTATTGGCAATATCTTCCAACAACTCAATCGATTTATCAACATTACCAGTTTTAAAATAATAGTAAGGCATAGTAAGGGGATTCCAAGCATTGCCTCGATCCGGTTCACGAAAGTTTAAAACGACAATATTATAATCTTGACTTTTTAAGTAGTCTCCACAGTATTTATACAATTCTCCTTTAGGGTCATTGATAATCATACTCTCGCCTTTTTTTGCAAGCAGGTTTACCATAGGTTTTACTAAACAAACTGTTTTACCTGAACCAGTAGAACCAATAATCATTGTATGATATTCTCCATCATCTACCCAAATATCAGTACCATTGTTTATTAAAGGTACACCCGCTCCATCAACGTGTTGATCAATCGCTTTAACATGTTTAACATCAGCAGCTTCTTTGATTTCTTTTTCTTTAGCCCATCTAGAATATCCTTTTTCTTCTTTTTCACCAATTGTCAAGAGCTTTTTAGCTCCTTTATCTTTATCAAAGATGTAAGAAGAAACACTAGAAAAAATAATAACTAAGGCAATTACAAACATAAAAAGGGTTAAAAGAATATAATCACTCCCAAAAGCCGGGAACGGATTTAAGCCATAAAATGAACCATCTCTGGCAAAAGAAGAAAAGTTTAATACAGCAATTGCACATAAATACAATAAAAATATACAAAAAATCACAAAAATAATAAAATCTTTGGTTGATACACGAAATTTCATAAAATCGCTCCTAACTCTTTTATTATACAATATTTTCTTTAAAAGAAAAACTTTTATTAAGCTACTTCTTCAATTTTTCTACCATTTAATTGCCACATACTAACTGAATTTTCGCCATTATTATCATAATAGCCTTGGTTAATTATTATTCGTGCCTCTTTTTCTCCATCTATTTTTAGGATACTAAAGACATTATAAAAAGGGATACTATATTTTTCCGTTGCATAGTCAGCGTAGATTTTAATTGTTCTACCATTTAAAACGAGATAAGCTACAGAAAAATATTTTTCGGCTTCGTTTTCTTCAGTTTGATTTGAAAATACACCAATACGATCTTCTGTGCCATTGTCATCTAGATCTAAAATGACAACTTCTGTTTCATCTAAATTTGTGATATCCGTAATATTTTCTTCTTCTAAAATACTCAATAAAGCTTCACGATCCGTGTAATTCATTTCATCATAAGAAAAATCTAAGACTTCGGCATTCAAACTTTCTTCTATGGCTAAAAAATCACCATATAAGGCTTGCCATTCACCATCTTTAAAGAAATTCCAATTCTTTCCATAGTTTAATTCATAGGTGTCTACAAGACTATTTCTTTGATAAACTTTAAAATTTTTATTGTCCGTATTTAGTTCCTCTAAATCTACAAATGAGCATTGTTTGGCTTGACATTCATAACCGCCTAATTTAGAGACTACAATAAGTCCGGAGGTAGTTTGTCTACCTCCATAAACCCATACCATTATTCCTAAATAAACGAGGCCAACAATGGCTACAGTAAATATTATCATTACATTTTTCTTTTTCATCTTTAAATCCTCCCCTTTTAATAGGTGTAATAGATTACGCGATCGACATCATCAATAGAATATGTTGAGATAAGGCCTCCTCCTGGATCTAAACAAGTAAAGGTATTATTCGTCGTATTTACGGATTGTAAAACCACCCAGTGTCCTCTTGTGTGTTCGGAATTTTCGATGTGGACAATAGCCATGTGATTACTCGCAAGACCACCTTGTAAATAGTTTGTTTTTTCACTTGTAGATGTAGATTTAGGAAATGTATAATATTGCTCCATATTAAAGGTTGATACAAAATCACGAATAGCACCATTGTTCCAATAAATGGCCTCTCCTACATAACCATTATTACGAATTAAAGCTTGATTTAAAACAGCTGGAGAAAAACTTGATGTATCCATTTGACCAGTACAGGTAAGGGCAATAGCAACAGAAGTTAGAGCACAACCGCTGTGAGCAATTGTATCATTACTATATCCTAAATTTACACTTCCCCATCTACTATCTGCTTGATTATATAAAACACAACTGCCATAGTTCATATTGTCATTACTACAGTTATCTGCTGATATACCAAATATATTATAACGCGCTTCAATCATTGTTCTTCCTTGATATAAGGCATATGCATTGCGATCTTCTTGTCTGGTGGCCATGCAACTTGATCCACTACATCCTGCGTAAGAAGAACCACACGCTGTTTGAACATATTCATCTAAACCATTTGGATAAATGTATTTGGCATAGTAACATCCTCCGTTGGCGCTGTCTCCAGGATTAAACCAATAATCACCTAAATAAGCATACCTTGACATCATATCTGTGAAAGAAGAGTAATTTTTTAAAACATTGATAAAGCCCATAATTCCTTCATCAAAACTATTATATATCGTACAGCTTTCTGGCCGGCCATTATAACATGTGATACCAAAATAATTGTATGTGTCTCCTCCAGGTGAAAATCCTTCGACTACAGGTCTTACAAAAACCATTTCAGGATTAATGTTATTGGCGGTGGCCATATCATAAATTTTTCCGGCATTAGCTACTAATGTATTCCAATCACGAGTATCACTTGAAGAACCCCGAAAATTATAGGCTTCTACTTTGGCGATGAATTCTGATCTACTTAAAGTTGTATTTGTTATGCTAAATTCACTACAAGTTGACCCGCCATTGGATATATCCGCTTGGGCTTTTGTTTTTTCTTCGATAGTCATGTACTGAACGTGACTGCCAAAAAAGTAATTAATAATTTGGTTGTAATGGTAGCCAAAGCGTTCCATTAAGTAATACGCTCCTAAAACGCTGAAACCGGTTTCATCATCTTCATGTAACCATGCTGATGCATCATCAATTTCGTCATCATCTGTATCCCAGGTTACCCAACATTGGTTGTAGCCATCATCTTCTTCTGAAAATGGGTCTCCTTGAGGATTATTACATGGACAAGTTTCATAAACATTGTCATTTAAATAAGTACTTACAAAATCACTATCTACTGGTGTACCTGCTCCTTGATAAAATTCAAAGACATTGCCGTCATTACTGTACCAACAAAAATCGGATACTTTGGCTGCAACATAATCCCCATCTTCATCTCCTAAAACAAGACTTTTAGAGAACTCTAATGCATCTTCTATGGTGTCATCTACATCAACATTAGGGTCTAATATTTTATCTCGATAGGTCACTTCACAGTTATTAGCAACTGCCTCAGTACGTAAAGTAATCGCTAAGGCTCGATACACTTCTAGCACACCACTTTTTGGTTCATTTAAGTCTTTAGCATAGGCTGCAAGGGCACTTTTTACATAAGTTTCAATGTCCATGCTTTGAACAGAAGAACCTCTGGATTCATCATACGGATCATAAGTTACAGTGACGGTTTTACAAGCTCCTTCTTTATAAAAATAGTCATTGCTTGATGAACTTTCTATTAAGGCTGCTAATATAGCTAAAAAAACAACCGCTCCTACTGCTATTCCTGCGCCAATCAAAACCATTTTTTTCTTCAAAAGCATAGCAATTAGTTTTTTTGCTCCAAAAGCTAATAGAGAATTTTTGGGTGGTTCGGCCTCTATTTCTCCAGGAACATTTTCGGGAGCATTTTCTGTGTTCTCGGGCATTTCAGTTTCTTGTTTTTCTTCTTCATTTAAGTCTTCTTCTGGCATTACCTCACCACCATTTCTCTGTAGTTATTTTATCAAAACTATGAAAATAAGTCTATATTTTCGAAAAAGAAAAAAGTGCTCCTTGATAGCACTTATTGATTAAATAAAACTTTTTCTGATTTGTATTGAGCAATAATAATCTTTAAAACTACTGCAATTATTATCAATGTCGATAAAATCATCAAAATCATATTTATTAAATTTAAGTTTTCATTTACAATGTCGGTAAATAATAAAGTGAAATTTAGAAAAGGAATGCAAGATAAGATAGCATTAGATTCAACGTTCATCATAAAGGCAATCATGCTTGGAAAAAAGGAAATGAAAGTTAATGGTGTCAAGGCACTTTGTGCTTCTTTAAAGGTTTTCGATTTGCTAGCAATAGCTATGCATAGTCCACTGATTAAAAATGAATAGACAATTATTACTACTAGAGCATAAAATATGCTTGGTAAAGATAGCATCAAATTTGTACTTTTGTAAATTTCAAACATGTTGTTAGCAAGTAACAATGAAAGCAAGGTCAATATTAGGCTTAAAACACCGGTAATTACTGATGAAATAGAGACACTAAAAAATTTCCCTAAAATAATATCACGACTTTTAACTGGGAATGTAAGTAAGGTTTCTAATGTTCCTCTTTCTTTTTCACCGGCTGTAGCATCAGTGGCTGGATAGGTAGCTGAAACGGTTATTGCCATTATAATAAACATAAATGCATAGGAAGTAATATAGTTGGCAAAGTAGTTATCTGATGCTTCTATGTCTTCTTCTACACTTAAAATATTTAATACGTCATTCGCATTCATTTGATGATTCACAAGATATTCTTGCTGTAAATACTCTTTGTAGGCATTCAAATAGTTTTCTGCTAAATTCTTAGCCATAGTCGTTGTGTCTGAATCATCTCCATGAATAGTGTAGATATTTTCTTCTTTCGTAATGTAAAGACTAATTTCACCACTCATAAACTTTTCTTCTAATTCGTCTTTTGTAGCTGTCACTGGATCGATTTGCATTTCAGCCATAATATTTTGTTCAATGCTTGTTAGAGAATAATCTATCCCTATTTTATTGTACTCTTCTATCGGACGATTCATTTGAGATTCAAATAAGGCAGACATTCCAAGGACAAGTAAGGGAATAAAAACAGGTATAATTAGCATCATGAGTAATGATTTTTTGTCGCGAAACATTTCGCGAAGTTCTTTTTTTAAAATTTGGTCAATTTTACTTTTCATCTTTTTTACCTCCCAATAAACAGAAGAAAGCATCTCTAAGGTTAGTTGTTTTTGTTTTCTTTTTTATTTCTTCAGGTGTACCTGTTTCTAAAACCCTGCCTTTGTGTATCATGATAACTCGATCACAGATGTTTTCTGCTTCTTCCATATAGTGAGTAGAATAAAGGATTATTTTACCTTTTTCTTTTTCTTTTTTAATAAAATTTAGGATTACTTGACTTGATAAAATATCTAATCCACTTGTTGCTTCGTCTAAAATATAGTATTTAGGATTATGAATTAAACACCTAGCAATGTTCACACGTTGGGTTTGACCAGTTGATAAAGTTTCAATCCGTTGATATAGAAATTCTTGCATGTTTAGTGTCTTGGCTATTTCTGTAATTCTTGTTTTTGTTTCTTCTTCAGAAACATCATAAATTTCAGCACACATTTTAAGTAATTCATAGCAAGATAGTGAATTATAAATCTTGGTATTTCCTGATAAATAGGCAATTTCTTTTTTTATATCTATTTCGTTATGCTGATAATCTTTTTCGTCAAAGGATACGATTCCTTCTGTCGGTGAAAGTATTCCCGCAATCATTCTTAAAAGCGTTGTTTTACCAGCTCCATTTGGGCCTAGAATACCTAGAATTTCTCCTTCTTTTACTTCGAATGAAATATCATTGTCCGCATAAAATTCTTCTTTTTTCTTTTGTTTGATTGTTCGTTCAAATTTTTTGGTTAAATGAGATACTTTTAACATATGGTTTAATTCCTTTCTTTTTCATAGTTTTTATCCTGATTCAGTTTCTATGTTGTCTATTTGCAATTCTAGAAGTTTAAAAGTCTAGCTCTTTTATAGAATATCATACTCAGAAATTTTAATAAAGATTTTTCTAAAAGAGGTCGGTAAAGAATATTTTGATAATATCTCTTCTTTGCTATAAAAATTATCTTTAACTGGAGGATCTTGGAGGTTTATAAGATAATTGGTCATATGCCATTCAATATGAGAAAAAATATGTTTTGTTTCTTCTAAAGGAACTATCGTACAGTTTATATTTTGTTCTTTTATTAGTTTTTCTGTTATTTCTTCTAAAGACATTTTATATGGATAGCTTGGAAAGCCATATAAGCCATTTAGTAAAGATTCTTTTCTTTTGGTGATGGCATAAGTTTTGTGATAGGCAAAGATAAGTACTGTCTTCTCTTCTGTTTTACGTTTTGTTTTCACTTTCTTTACAGGATAATCTAACACTTTGCTGTGTATATATGCTTGACAGCATTTTTGTAAAGGGCATTGCTCGCATAAGGGATTACCTTTAGGTAGACAGACTCTGGCTCCTAGTTCAATAAAGCCTTCCGTAAATTCCCTTGTATAATTTTCAGGCATTAACTTTTGTAAAGTTTCTTCATAAGACTTACGAACTTTATTTTCTAGAATACTACGATTTTCTTCATAAACTCTTGCTAAAACTCTCATAACATTACCATCAATAGCTGGAACTTGTTTTTGATAAGCTATAGAAAGAATGGCTCCAGCTGTATAAGGACCAATTCCAGGAAGATTTTTAAGAACATCTTCTTCTTGCGGGAGATTCGTAAGTCCTAATTGAATGACTTGTTCAGCACACTTTTTTAAATTTTTAGCTCGGCTGTAATATCCGAGTCCTTCCCATAATTTTAGAAGTTTGTCCTCGCTTACTTGAGCTAAATCCTTTATGGTTGGAAGTTCTTTGATAAAGGTTGTGTAATAATTTATAACTGTTTCAACGCGAGTTTGCTGGAGCATAACTTCACTGATCCATATTTTATAAGGATCTGTTGTTCTGCGCCACGGAAGATCTCGTTTGTTTTCTGTATACCATTTTATTAACTCTTTTATATCTGTTTGTTTCATACTTGCTCCTAAATGAATATTTAAAGTTTAATATCGCTTTCTTTTCTAGAAATATTATGTAGTCATTTTTGAAAAAAGTCAATTTATTACTAGTTTTTCCTTCTCGTTTCACATGGAATTTTTAGCTTGTCAGCAAATTTCTTTTATGTTAAGATGTATCTAGATGAAGGAAACTTCATAAAATAAAAAAGGATACATCTGAAGTGGGTATCAGATGCTTTCCCTTATGTGGATTGGCACCCGATTCAACGTAAGTTGATAAGGTGCCTTTTATTTTTTATATTATTGAAAGATAATAATGAATAACAGTAAAAATATTACTGCTATTAGGAGATAGATTATGCAAAAGCAATTTTTTTCAATTTTTCGCATAAGTATCACCACCCTTCTTAAGCTTTTATGTTAAAGAAGGGAACAGCACCTGAATTTCAGATATATCCGAATATTATTATAACGAACATACGTATTCTTTACAATGCTTTATGTTGAGAAAATTATCGAAATGAATTATAAACATTAGTAGAAATAATACTAATTTGTTTCCATAATTTTTCTATATACAAAAGACATTATTTTCACTTGATTTGAAGTTGCGTCTTTTGGTGTTTTATGATATATTTTAGAGGACAGAAAGTAGGAATGTTAATGATAAAAGATTTTAATGGAAAAGAATTAGGCCGAGGACTTATTTTTGTAGTCTGTTATCTTTTTGTTTTGCCTTTAGCAATCAGTTATTTTGCGGCATTAGTTGGTTGGGATTTGAGTAATGATCGTAACTACATTATAGCTAATTTAATTCTTTATGTTATTTCTCTTGCCTTCCTAGTATTTTATTATCAAAAATCTCTTAAAGAGGAAGGACAGAAATATCTAAAGAATTTTAAGACTTTCTTTTTTACGGCATTGAAGGCATGGGGCAAAGCGTTACTTTTTATGTTTGTAACGAATTTGCTTATTATTAGTTTACTTGGTAATATTGCCGCGAATGAGTCAGCTAATCGTAATCTTATAGGAATGTTTCCTTTATTTTCTATTTTAGCCATGGTTTTTTTAGGGCCATTTATTGAGGAACTTTTATTCAGAAAGAATTTTAGAAACGTTTTCTCATCAAAGCAAGCATATTGTCTTCTATCTGGTTTCTTATTTGGTTTTGCGCATGTTGTGGCTTCACTAGATTTTACTACTTTGGATGCATTTATCGGATGTTTACCACAACTTTTATTTATTATTCCTTATGGTGGAATGGGTTATTTCTTTGCTCAGGCTTATTATGATACAGATTCTATTTTTACAAGCACAACAACTCATATGCTTCATAATGCTTTAGCAGTTTTAGTTTCTATGTTTGGAGTTTAGTATGAGTAAAGAACAAGAAGTCACCCCAAATACGGAGGTAGTTCAGAAAAAAAAATTGGGTTTACTTCCTAAAATCTTAATTTTTTTTCTTCTTATTGTTTTTCTTTGTTTTGGATATATGCATTTTATTGAGCCAAAGTTGCTTGTTGTTCATGAGTATCCCGTGATTAACGAAAAAATTCCTGATTCTTTTAATGGATTTAAAATTGTTCAGTTTTCTGATATTCATTTTGGGAGAACAACGAATGAACAGGAAGTTGAACGTGTTGTAAATAAAATTAATGAGTTAAAACCAGATATCTTAGTTTTTACAGGAGATTTATTTGACCCTTATATTACGTTGTCGGAAAATCATATTAAATTTTTAACTGAAGTGTTTAGTAAAACAACGGCGAAACTTGGAAAATATGCTATTTATGGAGATAATGATTATTTAAATAAGGAAGCATTTTCAAACATTTTTACTACTGCTGGATTTACAATTTTAGATAATAGTACTATCCCTATTTATTATGAGGGGACGACTCCTATTTATCTTAGTGGTATACCAAGTGCATCTAAAGGAGAACAGGATTTAACTAAGGCGCTTGCTAAAGATGAACAAAATGTGTATCAGATTTTGCTTATGCATGAACCAGTTTTGTTTGATGATGTTAAAAACGAGACTGATTTAGTCTTGGCGGGGCATACTTTAGGTGGTTTAGTTCCGATTCCTTTTGTGGGAGGCATTTTTACTTTGGATAATACTGGGGAGTATGAAGATGGAATATATCAAAAAGGCAGTTCTGTTATGTATGTTTCTAATGGTATTGGGACGCAGGATGTTAGTTTACGACTCGGAAATGTTCCTTCTGTCTCTTTGTATCGACTTTATAATTATGAATAATCGGGTGTTAAAAGACACCTTTTTTTGATATAATGTTTTTGAAAGAAGGAGATATTATGTTAAAAGACAAGAAAATATTCATTTTAGGTATGGCTCGTAGTGGATTTGAAGCTGCTAAGTTACTCGCTCCTTTAAATGAAGTTTTTATTACGGATATTAAAGAACAAAAAGAGGAAAATTTGACTATTTTAAATGATTTAGGTGTTACTTTTGTCCTTAGTGATAATCCTACTATTCTTTTGGATGATAGTTATGATGTACTTATTAAAAATCCAGGTATTAAATATGATCATCCTACTGTTGTGAAGGCTAAGGATTTAGGTATTCCTGTCATTAATGAATTGGAGCTTGCTTTTCATTATTTGAATCCCGAAGCGAAGATTATTGGAATTACTGGTTCAAATGGGAAGACAACGACAACGACACTAATTTATGAGATGTTAAAGGAAGATGGTAAGCGGGTGTTTTTAGGTGGTAATATTGGAACTCCTTTTTGTCATTTTGTTTTAGATGTTCAAGCTAATGACTATGTTGTTTTGGAAGTTTCGGATCATCAACTTTGTGATGTGACTGATTTTAAAACTGATATTAGTGTATTAACAAATATTTATCAGGTTCATTTAGATTTTCATGATTCTTTTGATCGTTATAAGATGATGAAGAAAAAGATTTTTGCTCATCACTCTCCTTCTGATTTAGCGATTATTAATCGAGATAATGAAGAAGCTATGCATTTAACGGAAGATATTTTAAGTTCTAAAGAATATTTTTCTCGTGAACAAAAAGAAAAGGTTTATTTAGATAATGGCCAAATTTATTATGATGGAGAACCAGTTATTTCTACAGAGGAAATATTATTAAAAGGAAATCACAATTATGAAAATGTTATGGCAGCGATTTTAGCTGTTAAAGCTTGTGGTGTTTCGACGGAAAGTATTTGTAAAGTTTTAAAGCGTTTTAAGGGTGTGGAACATCGGTTAGAATATGTGGATACTATTGATGGTGTACTTTATTATAATGATAGTAAAGCTACGAATTGTGAGTCAACGAAAATCGCATTGAATTCTTTTCAATCTCCTACTTTGCTTTTACTTGGTGGGACAGATCGTGGTCATGCTTTTGAAGATTTGGATGAGTCTTTAAAACATGTTAAGTATGTTGCTTGTTATGGTGAAACAAAAATGAGAATTAAAGCATATTGTGAGAAAAGAAATATTTCTTGTGATGTGTTTGATACACTTAGTGAGGCAACTAGGTCTTGTCATGATAAAGCTGGTGCTGGGGATGTCGTTTTGTTATCACCTGCTTGTGCATCTTGGGATCAATATAACTCTTTTGAAGAACGTGGTGAAGAATTCAAAAATCTTGTTAAGCAGTTTGGAGGTTTAAGGAAATGATATTAAAAGATAAGCAACATATTTATATGATTGGAATTGGGGGTATTAGCATGAGTGGACTTGCTCTTATCCTACGCAGTTGGAATTATGAGGTTAGTGGTTCTGATATGGCTAGTAGTCCTCAGACAGAAATGTTGGAAAATCATGGTGTGAAGGTTTTTATTGGTCAAAAAAAGGAAAATATTACTAGGGATATTTCCCTTGTTGTTTATACGGCAGCGATTAAAGATGATAATCCTGAGCTTGCTCAAGCAAGAAATTTAGATATTCCTTGTATTGAACGAGGAGAATTTTTAGGAGAACTCACCAAGTTATTTCAAAATACTATTGGTATAGCAGGGACACATGGTAAGACAACAACAACGAGTATGGTGGCTAGTGTTTTCTTAGAGGCAAATTTGAATCCAACGATTCAAGTAGGAGCATATTTAGATCGTATTAAAGGTAATTATTTTGTTGGTGGTAAGGATTACTTTATTATCGAGGCTTGTGAATATTGTGATTCGTATTTAAATTTTCATCAAAAAAGTGCCATTGTATTAAATATTGATGATGATCATTTGGATTATTTTAAGTCTATAGATAATATTCAGAAAAGCTTTGAAAAGTATGTGTCTTTATTGCCTTCGGATGGTATATTAGTTTTAAATGGTGATGATGAACGTTGTTTAAGACTTAAAGATGCAACGAAGGCTAAGGTTATTGTTATTGGATCTACAGAGCATGCTTTATATAGTTACCGCGATGTTACTTTTGATTCGGATGGGTTTGCAACATATGATGTTTATTATAAAGGAAATAAAGAAACAACGATTTCTTTACATGTTGCTGGTATGCATAATGTTTTAAATAGCTTATGTTGTGTTGCTTTATGTCGAGAATATGGTATTTCTTATGAAGATATCCAGGCAGGGCTTTCTAGTTTTTATGGAGCTAAAAGAAGATTAGAATATATTGGAACTTTTAAAGGAGCTAAAATATTCGATGATTATGGTCATCACCCTACTGAGATACGAGCAACGGTAAATAGTTTAGTAAAAAAGACTTATCATGAATCTTGGGTTGTTTTTGAAGCTCATACTTATAGTCGTTTTATACAACATTTAGAAGAGTTTGCCGATGCTTTAAAGCCTTTTGATCATATTATTGTTACTGATATTTATGCAGCTCGAGAAACAAATGCTTTTGGGGCCAAAGAAGATGATTTAGTAAAACTTTTAGATGGTAAAGCTATTCATTTATCTAAAACTGAAGATATTATTGCGTATTTGGAAAAACATGTTCAGCCTAATGATGTTATTTTAACTTTAGGTGCTGGTAATGTTACTAAAATTGCTCATCAATTAAAAGAAGCGAACTAGTTAGAGCTCGCTTTTTTTAGTTGTCTTGGTGTTCCTTGTTCTAATGTCATTGTTTCTGTATCTTCGTATTTAAAATAGCCATAGCCTTTTACTCCTAAGGCTGTAATTACATAACCTAAACGGCTGTTATATAAGACTTGATCATTGGAATAACACTTTACTTCTTTACCCTCATTGTCTTTAAAGATCACTTCATTAATCATAAAAGGTCCTTCGTTTACAAATAAAGGAATAAAAGGTGTTTCTAAAGTATCATCTTTATAAACTTGGGCTTTCTCTTTTGTGGTAAACCATTGTTCTATTAAGGGCATATCTTTTTCTTTTGGCTCTTCTGGTACTTCTAGTTGTGCTTCTCCACCTAATAGTAAAGGAGTTTCCTCTTTTTTACTAATATTAAAGAATGGAAAAGGTCGACCATTTTTAATGTAATCATAGATTTCATAAATGGACATGTCATGGTTTGGAATATTCAAATTTTTCTTGATATCTTTAATATCTTCTTCTTTAATTGTACTTAAACGTTGAATTTCCTTAGTAAAACAGTCGCTTAACGATACTAAAGAGTTGTAGTAGATAAGTTCAGCTTCTATTAATGGTTCACGATTTGCTACTTTTGTTTGAACTTTTTCAATACTTGAGGCTATATCATCCATAGATTTATATAGTTTGTTACGATATCCTTCATAGTTTTCTCTTCTTTTGGCAATTGTTTCTAAAGCTACGGAATCATTGCTTAGAGTTTGAAGGATATCTTTTTTTCCTTCATCTAAAATAGCTTCTATTTCTTGTTCTTGAGCATTTTCTTTTTCAGTCGGAAAAACATAAAGATTTTCAGTCGGATTTGCTACTAATGCTTTGGGTTTTAAAGGGGTTAGAATTGGGCCTTTTGGGCTGTCTTCTTCTATTAGCGTTGGTTCTAGTATTTCTTCAGGGATAGGCTCATCCATAGGCATTATTTCCTCTAAAGTGTCTTCTATGCTTATTTCGGGAATTGCTTGTGTGTCTTCAAGAATCTCTTCTTTTTTATCTTCAACTGTTGGCTTTGGTAATGGAGGCTCTAAAGCAATTTCATTTGTAAACGTTAATATATCTAAGCTTTCATCTGGCTCTTTTTCTTCTTGGGGTTCAAAGATAATATCATCTAAAGTTTCACTTTTTTCTCTTTCTTTTATTGGAAAAGACGCGACTATCATGCTTTTTACCCGTTTTAAATAGGATTCTCTAGCTTCTATGCCATCCCAAGGTTCGATGACAGGAAATATGTTGGTTTCTAATGCTTCGGTTGTTTTAAATAATTTTTGATAAAAGTTATTTAAATCTGTCAATATTTTGTTCAAGGATTGAGTAATTGTTGGAATCGCATTAGGATTTTTTTGAAAATCAATATCTCCTGTTATAACATTTTGAAAATGTTCATTATATAAAGCAATAGAATGAATCAATTTAGAGTATTCTTCTTTGACTTCTGGGTAGAAGCTTTGCTCTAAGTTTTTTAGTGTTTTATCCATCATTTCATAGAATACGTGATGAACAGTCATCCAATCATGATATTCTTCCTCAGATAGATTTTGAGTTAAGTCTTTGATTTCTTGAAGTTGTTTTTTTAAGTTTACATATTCTTCTTCAGTAAGTTCTAATGTCTTACAGTCATTCATAAATTTTTGATCTTTAGAGTATAGTTCGTTCATGTTATCCCCTCTACTATCTATTCTGTAAAAATTATAGCATAAAGCTTGTTAAAAAAAAAGAAGAATTATGTTTGTTTTCATAGGAAAACGCATTATGAAAGGGTTTGAAAAAAATATACTTTTAAAAAAATTTATGATACTCTAAATTAGAGGTGATTTTCTTGACTTTGCAATCAGACTATTTTGATATTCATTATACTAATGATGATTTGAGTTACATTCAAGAAATGACAGCTTTTTTACGTGAAAAGTTGCCGGACATAATGAATTTTTTTGATATTAAACAATTTGATTCCAATGATACTTTACAAATTTATCTTTATAACGATTACGAGCAATTTATAAAAGATTGTACAATAGATGAATTTGTTCCACCCTCTTATACAGCTGCTAAGTTTGAAAGAATGCATGGAATTAACATCATTAGAGCTTTAAATTTAACAGAGCAAAAAGTAGTAAAAAAAGATTCAGATTTAATTAAGTTGGAATATCGTATTCTTCATGAATGTGTCCATGCGCTTCACCGGATCAAGATTAGAATGCCTTTAACTAAAGGTGGCACACTTTGGTTTGTGGAAGGACTCGCGGTTACTGTTAGTCATCAATACGATGACATTCCTTTAGAATCCACCTGCATTTTAGAAGATATTATTGCTCATAAAGCAAATTATAATACTTATCGAACTTTAGTCACTTATTTATTACAAGAATATGGACAAGATTTTTTGTTAAGCATACTTGATAAAAAAGAAATTCAAGAAGAATTATTACCTACTCTTTGTAACGCAATTAATAGGCAAAAGACATTTAAAAAGTAGACTTAAGTGTTTTTTTTATTAACTATCAGAATGATAGAAAGATAGTATCATTTTCCCAAGCTTTTGTTTTTATGAGTTTGAGGTAGACACTCAAGTATTTTAAAACAAAAAAAAGAAGAATTGTTACATTCTTCTAAACGCATTCTACATAGGTATCTGTTAGGCAACGGACTATACAGCAACAAGATAAATCAATTGTGAAAAATGAATTTGTTGCCACATATGGATTCAAGCTTGTTGTATCTGGGTTTGTGTCTAAGACACGGCATGTACAACAGTTGTTATCAACTTTTTCTACACGGAAGACAGTTGATGTTGTTCCACCAGCAACTGGATCTTTACTTGTTGGCATTGCAAGCGGTACGCCATTAGATCCGCAAGTATAAAGCTCAATTGGTCTAGTATTACAAATCAAACAGTTCGGTCCACCACCTAAGACTGGTCTATCGCATGAGTCCAAACATGAATTTGGACAGGCATTTTGTTGTAACACTAAGATGACATTTAGTATTTCTGAAATACAATTAGATGATGACTCTCTATTATTCATACATATTCCCCTTTCCTCTATTCTCACTAATAATTTATGTCATTTTTTATTTTTAGTGCATTTTTTAAGAAATTATAGTATAATTTAGTGGAAGGTGATTATATGAGCGATTGGTTGATTTATGGAATTATTATTTTAGTTCTATTATTTATTTCTTTAATTGTTGTTAAACTTATGCGCAAGGATTTTCATCTTGAAGCAAATAAGCTTTTAGGCTATCTAGGTGGTAAAGATAATATTGTCAATGCTGAATGTAATTTATCCAGGTTTAAAGTTATCCTTAAAGATATGTCTAAGGTAGATAAAGATGGTATTACTAAACTTGGAGCTAAAGGAATTGTTGAAATTGATAATCAACTGAAAATTATCTTTGGAAAAGATGCAAAACAATTAAAAAAATATATTGATGAATTGCTATAGTTCCCACTATAGTTTTTTTATGTCTTCTATATCAATAATTCTTATTGCTTCACCATCAAGAGTTAATAATGAGCTACCATTTTTACCGACAATTGTTTTAATCATTGTACCATCTTTCGTTGTTATTTCAACGTCACTTTTATAAACAAAGTTGCGATCGTGAAAAATTTCATCGATTTCTTTTAAAATGTTTTTACTGCTTCTTTCATCTAATAATTTGCTATAAAATAAATCTTTATTGTTTTTCACTTCTTTTTCAATGGGTTTAGCAAATACTTTTGGTAAATCTTTCAATTTTCTCACCTCTACCACATTTTATGTTTAATTTAAAAAAACTTGATACATAATAAGAATATGAAAAGAAAAGCAATGATTAAAAATTTATTTTGGATTTTACCCCTTCTTGTATTAATGAGTATCAGTCTTCTGGTTATGTATCATGCTCAATTTATTACTGAGACTTATGCAAATCATTTTACTAAGCAATGTTTGTGGTTTGGAATCGGTATTCTTCTTTTAGTTTTCTCTTTTTTGATTCAACCTCAAAAATTGTTTCGGTTTAGTTTTCTTTTGTATTTAGTCAACATTCTTCTACTTGTCTTAGTTTTGTTTATTGGCAAAGATGCGAATGGTTCTAAGGCCTGGTTTGATTTAAAGTATTTTACTTTTCAACCTAGTGAATTTATGAAACTTTCTTATACTCTGTTTCTAGCCCATTTTGTAGCTCGCCAAAAACCTAAAACTTGGTTTGATGAGCTTAAATTCTTATTTATTGTCTTTATTATCTATCTTATTCCATCTGTTCTAGTTTTTTTGGAACCTGATACAGGTGCGATTTTGTTTTTTACTGTTATTACTTTTGCTATTCTTGCTTTTTCTGCTTTACGAAAAAGATGGTTAGTTCTTTTAAGTTTGATATTTCTAGCTATTGTTGGCGCCTTTTTCTATTGTTATTTCTTTCAAAAAGACTTTTTAATTCAATTCATTGGAACTACCTTTTTTTACCGGGTTGACCGTTTACTTAATTTTCGCAGTGGAATGCAAATTGAAAATGCAATGATCGCGATTGGAAGTGCACCTTTTTTCAGGTTTTCGCTTACTGAAACAGGAATTTATATTCCGGAAGCTCCAACAGATTTTGCCTTTGCTTTGACGTCTAATGTTTTAGGTATTTTTGGTAATGTTCTTATCCTTCTTTCCTTTTTAATTTTTGACTTTGCCCTTATTTCTATTTGTAAAAAAACTACTAAGAAAGAAGAACGATTATTTGTTATTGCTTTTACTTGGATGTTTATTACTAGTCAAGTTATTAATATCAGTATGAATTTAGGGTTATTTCCTATCATTGGTATTCCTCTTCCTTTTGTTAGTTATGGTGGTTCTTCGACGATTGTTTTGTTCTTATTTTTGGCAATATTGCTTTCTTTTCAAAGAAAAAGAAGCAGAAAAAAAAGAGATAAATTCTCTTCTTAGTAGTAGGGATAATAAAAATTATATGAATAGCTTCCATATGGCCCCATAGGACGTGGAGGTGGTGGCGGCGGAACTGGTGCAACGTTGTAAATCGGTCTTGGTCTAGTAAGGCCAACTGCTGCTCCGCCAGTTAAAGCTCCGACTAAAAACGGGAAAACAAATCTATCTCCATTCCTATAATAATTTACTCTTGGATACATATACTTACTCCTCTCGTGAGTAATTTATGTAAACTGATTTTAGATTATTGTGTGTTTGCCTAGGATTGCTTTTTCGATTTTGAGTTTTTCTTTTTTGATGTTGATTTCTTTTTGGAAGATGTTGCCGGTTTAACTGGTTTTTCTTCCTTTTCTTCTTTGGCTTTTTCGTCTACTTCTGAGACAAATTCTTGAAGAACTTCAGTAACATTTTTCTTTACTTCAGTTGCCGCTTTTTCTACTATTGGAGCTGTATTTTCTTGAGATGCTTTGATGATATCGTCACATTTTTCTTCAACAATTTTAATTTTTTCTTCAGCAACTTCTTTGGCAGTAGTTTCATCAATATTTGCTAGTTCATCTTTAATTTCTCTTACTTTATGAAGAAGGGCAGCCTTTGTCTCTTCTATATCGATATCTTTAATCGTATCAACAAGTGTATTAAAAGAATTCTTTAATTGATTTCTTGTTTCGCTACCCTCTCTTGGAGCTAGTAAAATACCTAGGCCTGCACCAACCATTGCACCTGTTAAAAAGGAACGGAAACGGCCATGACTCATGTTATTTTACCTCCTTTTTCTTTGGTTCTTTTTTCTCTTTCTTTTTTGTAGAAAATAAGTTTACAATTAGTGATGTAATACCTTCAACTACTTTATCGGTCAATAAAACGATTTTGTCTGTCGTTGTATCAATGATATGAAAAACACCATCTAATGCTCTTACTTTTTCATTAACATTATCGACAACCTTTTCTACTTTGTCTAAAGTAATTAGACATTTAATAGCTAAGACAATGCCTATAATTAAAATGATAATTAACAAAATATAAATGACAATGGGTAAAAATTCTAGTAAAAAACTCATATTATTCCTCCTCCTTATTTTCGTACATTGAATCAATTAGATCAAATAAATCATTTTCTAATGTATCATTTTCATTAATACTTTCTGTCTCTGTTTTCTTCTTTACATTATCTAGAACTTCTAGACTATCTTCTGGTTCTTTCATAACTGGTTCTTCATTTACATCTATTGTATCAAAAGCTGTTTCTTCTAGTAATTCATCGATTGATTTTTCTTCTCTTCTTTTAACAGGTTCCTCATGTCGTGGTGGGGTTTCCATTAAATTTTTCTCAATGTCCTCTTCTAGGGTTCCAAACGCTTTTTTTCTTACATCATCTACATCAATTGTTTTCTTTTCTTCTTTTCTCACAATAATATCTTCCTTTTTATAATTTTTATCTAGAACACCATACACTGGAGATATTACTGGGGATGGTTGAAATTTGTGTTTGGTCATCTCTTGATTTTTAGTTACGTATGCTCTTCCTTTTATTTCGGGAGCTTTAACTTCTTTCTTTTCTTTTTTGGGTTCTGGTCGATCATAATCTATCAAATTAATCCCCATGCTTTTCTTTGGTTCTTCTTTTTTTTCAGGGGCTTTTAAGGCATCGAATTCTTCATCATCAAAAATGGGAAAGTCAAATGTCTTTTCTGCTTTAAACATATCGCGATCTGTCTTTATTGGTAAATCACCAGATACATCATCAAAAACATTTTTCTTTGGTATTATTGGTTCTTTTTTTTCTTCCTTTGGTTTTTCCATTTTCTTGGGTTCTTCAACTGGAACCTCTATTTCTTCTTCTTCAAATAATACATTTTTCAATTTATTAAATAATCCCATGATTACCCTCCATCTATTTACGAATGAAATCTGGGTCAATTACTTCTTCTTTTTCTTCATATTGACCATATTCTTCGACAATTTGCAAGTAGCCACTTTCGGTATCTGCACTTTCAAATATGTTGTGCTCTATTTCACTCGTTTTTAATACATCTTCACCCATCAGACTCGTTAACACTTCATCTTGATAACTTATCGATGTTAATATGGACATAGCATAAGCGATTGCTTCATTTGCTTTATCCTTATCCACTATCACTTCTATTTTAGCATAATTATACATGATTTCAATAAAATATTGTTCATTTGCAGCATTTTTTATCTCTATATAACCAAATAAATTATCTTTTTGAAGAGACTCGCTATAAACAGCATCACTATTTTGTTCATAGTCTTTTTCTACTTTGTTATAGTAACTAACTCGATCAACATACATATAGTAAATATCATTGTTTAATGCTAATATTTCATTGCTTCCTTCATGAGAAAGATTTCTCATTCCTTTGGGTAAATAATATTTATAACCAGCACGGTATGTATTGGTAACTGACACATTTGAATTCATAGTTGTATTTAATATTGATTCATAAGATTCTTCTTTTAAAGTTGCGCAGCCAGTTGAAAGAATTAAAATGATTAGAATAACGCTTAATTTTTTTGCCATATTTATTCTCCTCGACTAGTTTAGTATATCAAAAAAAGCTAGAAAAAGCTAGCTCTTTTTGGTTTTTAGGTATTTAGCTATTCATTGCTATTGCAAATGAAATAGATTTCTATTATTTCAAAAAAATTTTCTTATTAGACCTGTTCGGCAAGCTCAATTATAAATTTTGATTATATAAACAACAAATTATTCTTAACCTTTTTTCAT
>CALVQE010000015.1 GCA_944355355.1 uncultured Bacilli bacterium | reverse complement strand
GCAAAGCGAAAAAGAAAAGCAAAGGAAGTGAAAAGTTATGGAAAATAATCGACAAAACTCGACAAATATCAACTGGTATCCTGGCCATATGGCTAAGACAAGAAGGCTTATTGCTGAGAAGTATCCCTTGATTGATATTGTGTATGAAATTGTGGATGCTAGGATCCCTTTTTCATCAAAGATTAAGGATATTTATAGTTTAATTGGGAATAAACCAAAGATTCTTATTATGACCAAGAAGGATTTATGTGATGTGAAGGCAACAAGTGAATGGGTCAAGTATTATGAGAATTTAGGCTCTAAGGTTTTGCTTGTTGATTTGGAGCATGGTAATGATGTGGATGAGATTGTGCGTGTAACACATGAGCTTATGGCAGATTTGCAAGAAAAAAGAAATACGAGAGGATTAAAAAACAAGGAGATTCGAGCTCTAGTAATTGGAATACCTAATGTTGGAAAAAGCACCTTAATCAATAAGATGTGCAAAAGGAAAGTGGCTAGAGTAGGAAATCTTCCTGGTGTAACTCAGAGTCTTTCATGGCTAAGAACGCGTAGTGATATTTTGCTTTTAGATACGCCGGGTATTTTATGGCCTAAGTTAGATCAAGGTGATGTGGCTTTGAATTTGGCTGCTTTTACAGCGATTAAAGAGGAGATTTTACCAGTTGATGAAGTTGCTGTCTATATTTTAAAACAGTTATCGGAGTATTATCCAGAAAAGTTGTTTGAAAATTATGGTGTCCGAAAAGTCACGGATGAGAATGTATTAGAGGTTTATGAAACCATTGCACGTCAGATTGGGGCGATGAAGCATGGTGAAGTTGATTATGAGAAAGTGTCTTTGAAAGTGGTTAATGATATAAAGGCTGAAAGAATTACAGGAATTACATTTGATAGGAAGTAGTGTATGGTTGGAGATTTGCTAGAATATGAAAGAAAATTATATGAGCAGGGTTATGAGCTTATTTGTGGTTGTGATGAGGCTGGACGTGGTCCTTTAGTCGGGCCTGTTGTAGCTGGAGCTGTTATTTTACCTAAAAATTATCATTTAGAAGGTCTCACGGATTCAAAAAAGTTAAGTGAGAAGAAAAGAGAAATCTATTTTGAACAGATAAAAGAAGGTGCTATTGCTTATGGGATTGGAATTGTAGATGCTAAGACTATTGATGAGATCAATATTTATGAGGCTAGTCGTTTAGCTATGAAAAAGGCTATGGAAAATATGAAAGTGAAACCTGAGTATGTTTTGACAGATGCGATGCCAATTAATGATTATTCCGTTCCGGTTGAAGCAATTATTCATGGAGATGGACTATCTATTACTATTGCGGCAGCGAGTGTCTTAGCTAAGGTAACTAGGGATCATATTATGTATGAGCTTGATCAAAAATATCCGCAGTATGAGTTTAAAAAACATAAGGGTTATCCGACTAAAAGACATTTAGAATTGTTAAGACTTTACGGTCCGACGGAAGATTATAGGTTTACTTATCGGCCAGTTCATGATTTAATAGGTATTGGTGGTAGTTGTGAAACAAAATAGTTTTAAAATACAAATGATTGAATGGGTCGTTAGTAGTCTTTTTCTTTCGGCTATTGAACTTTTCTTTCGCGTTATTGAAGGGTACGCAATCTTAGACTGGGCAACAGTGCGAATTTTGCTGTCTAGTTTTGGATTGTGTCTTTTTATCACTTTGTGTTTGTCCTTTTGTAAATCTCGAAAAAAGAGGAATTGGGTCTGGGGAATAATCTTCTTTGTGGCAAGTGTTTATGCTTGGATTCAAAGTGGTTTTCGCAACTTTTTAGGTATGTATATTTCTTTAGGTGTTTCGGGACAAGCAGGGGCAGTAACCAATTATATTTCTTCTTTTTTACAAAGTTATGAATGGTATCAATATTTAGTTTTTATACCTTTTATTTTCTATTGTATTTTTTTTAAGTGTAAGAAGAAAGAACTTTGGAATGAACCGATTTCCAATAATTTTAAGATACGTTTTGCTTTTTTAGGGGGCCTTTTAGTTATAGGTTGTTGTTACTTTAGTACTTTATATTTGTCTTTTATGCAAAATCCTGTGCAACTGATTCCAAATAATAAACTTTTTTATTCTCCTACGAATTCTTCTGTAGCAGTTAATCAATATGGACCAACGGTGTATGTACTTTTGGATATTAAGCAACTTTTATTTCCGACGAATATGGTTACAGAAATTCCGATTAATGAAGAAGAACTTATAGATGATACGGAATGGCTCAGTGTTATTAAGGAAGAGACAAATACAACGTATAATACTTTAAATCGCTATTTTATTAATCGGCCTAAAGCAATTACAAATGATTATACAGGATATTTTGAAGGTAAAAATGTGATTGTGTTAATGCTTGAGTCAGTTAGTACTATTATTGAAAATGAGGAGTATTTTCCTAACTTTCAAAGATTACTAGCACATTCTTGGTATTGGGAAAATAATTATAGTCCAAGAGGTTCTTGTGCAACTGGAGACAACGAGTTTAGTGGACTTACTAGTTTGTATTCTTTAAATACAACATGTACTACCAATACTTATCAGGATAATACTTATTTTGAAGCGATGTTTAATCGTTTTAAGGAAAGTGGGTATCGTACGTTTAGCTTTCATGATTATGATGATACTTTTTATGCGCGTAGTGTGTATCATCCTAATATGGGAAGTGAGCATTTTTATGATGCGTATGAACTTTCTATTCCTTATATTCAAGATGGTTCAACATGGCCTGATGATTCAGAATTGATGGAAAAGGCTGTGGCAATTATGGCTGATAGCGACCAGCCTTTTATGACTTGGATTACGACGGTCAGTGCCCATTTGCCTTATTTTGGACCAACAGAGCTTGGCGAACGGTATATGGATTTGTTTGAAGATACGGGCTATAGTTATGATTTGAAGAATTATCTTTCTAAGTTAAAGGTGACTGATGATGCTTTGGGAGTGTTATTAGATTCTTTAGAGGCTAAAGGATTACTTCAGGATACAGTGATTGTTTTATATGGAGATCATTATCCATATGGTTTATCTGATGAGGATGTGGCTTCTGTTACACCGCATGATATTAGTGAATTTTATGATATTGAAAAGACACCTTTTTTGATCTATAACAGTTCTTTGGAACCAAGGGTGTTTACGGATAAGACTTCTTATATGAATATTTTACCTACCCTTGCTAATTTGTTTAATTTAGATTATGATGCACGATTTTATTTTGGAAGTGACTTGCTAAATCCAGATTTTTCTGGTAGAGTGGTATTTGCAGATGGATCATGGGAAGATGATGTAGCGCGTTATGATGCAACGGATTCGACTGTCACTTATTTCGGTTCAGAGACTTATACTATAGAAGAAATTCAAAAGATTAATGAAGATATTTATACAGAAAAGGAAATGAGTAAACTTTCTATCACAACAAATTATTTTGATTATTTAGAAAGAGCTTTAAATGAGAAAAGAGAAGAAGAGGAGGATATTAATGAGCAAGTTGATGATCGTGGAGTCACCACACAAGAGTAAAACAATTAGTGGTTTTTTAGGTAGTGATTACCGAGTTGTTTCTAGTAAGGGACATATTATGGATTTAGCAACGTCTGGTAAGTTTGGACTAGGTGTAGATATAGAAAATGATTTTAAGGCTTCTTATGTGCCTATTAAGGGGAAAAAATCTTTGATTAAAGAATTAAAAGAAGATGTTAAAAAGGCGGATTTTGTCTTACTTGCGACCGACCCCGACCGTGAAGGAGAGGCCATTTCTTGGCATTTAAAGGAAAGTTTAGGTATTAAAGATGATCAATATGAACGAGTAACCTTTAATGAGATTACTAAGGATGTTGTCATGGATGCGTTAGCTAATCCAAGAAAAATTGATGACGATTTAGTAAAAAGTCAAGAGACAAGAAGAATTTTAGATCGCATTATTGGTTTTCGTTTAAGCAAACTTATGCAAAGTAAAACTGGTGGTAAAAGTGCTGGTCGGGTGCAAAGTGTTGCCTTAAAACTTATTGTTGATCGTGAAAGAGAAATAGAAGCTTTTATTCCTGAGGAGTACTGGAGTATTACGGCTGATTTTGGTGATTTTAAGGCTGATTTAGAGAAATATAAAAATAAGAAGATTAAGATTACTAGTGAAAGAGAAGCTGATGAAATTTTAGATGCTTTATCTAAGGCTTTTAAGATTTTAGATGTTGATACGAAGGATACAAAACGCAATGGCAAGCCTATTTTTAAAACAACAACATTGCAACAAATGGCTTCTAGTAAACTTGGTTTTGCTTCTTCAAAAACGATGCGTATTGCGCAAAAGCTTTATGAAGGTGTTGATTTAAAAGAAGGCAGTGTCGGTTTGATTACTTATATGCGTACCGATTCAGAAAGGGTATCTCCAACTTTTGTGGCTGAGACGAAAACTTTTATTGAAAAGAAATATGGAAAGTCTTATGTGGGACAGGTAAAAGTTCCTAAGAAAAAAGAAAATGTTCAAGATGCTCATGAAGGTATTCGTCCGACGAGTATTTTAAGAACACCAGACGAAGTTAAACCTTATTTAACAAGTGATGAGTATAAACTATATGAACTTATTTATGTCCGTGCTCTTTCGTCTATTATGGCGCCAGCTATTTTAATTAATACAACGGTTTTATTAGATAATAATGATTATTTGTTTAAGGCAACTGGATCAGTATTAAAATTTGATGGATATTTGAAAGTGTATGGTAAGTTTGAAGATCAAAATGATGTTCGTTTGCCTGATTTTGAGTCTTATAAAAGTGATGCCATTATCGCAAATGAGATTTTAAAGGAACAGCATTTTACAAAACCTGAGCCAAGATATACAGAAGGCACTTTGATTAAGGCAATGGAAAGTTTAGGAATTGGTAGACCTAGTACTTATGCGCCGACGATTCAAACGCTTAAAGATCGTGAGTATGTTAAAATGGAAGATAAACGTTTTGTACCTACGGAAATGGGAATTGTAACGACAGATAAATTACAGGAATTCTTTAGTAATATTATTAATGTAGAATATACAGCAAATATGGAAAACGAACTTGATTTGATTGCCGAGGATAAGATGGATAATGTCAAGGTTCTACGCGATTTTTATGATGAGTTTGAACCAATGGTAGAAGATGCTTTTCAAAAAATGGAAAAGAAAGAAGCACCTAAGACTGGAGAGATTTGTCCTGAATGTGGTGGTGAGCTTGTTATAAGGCGTGGTAAATATGGTGAATTTGTTGCTTGTTCAAATTATCCAACGTGTAAATATGTCAAAAAAGACGTTAAGCAAGCTGTAGAAATTATGCCTTGTCCAAAATGTGGTGGAATGATTGTGGAAAAGAAAACTAAACGGGGCAAAGCCTTTTATGGATGTGATCATTATCCAAAATGTGATTTTGCTACATGGGATAAACCCGTTTCAGAAAAGTGTCCTAAATGTGGAGGAGTTATGACCCAGAAAAAGGATAAAGTTGTTTGTATGAACTGTAACTACGAAGAAACTAAGGAGAGCTAATTAACGAAAAGCTACATGCTTTCGTAATAAAATTATTGGGTAATAAAGAGGCTAGTAAGTTAGTTTCTTTTTTTGTGTTTCTCAGGCAAACATTTTTGCTGTTTTAAGATAAGACTCAAGAGGTGATGAAGAACAAGAGTATCTAATGAAAGAACAAGGCGAAGAAAAGGCTATTTCTTTTGTTGTTATGTCTAAATATTTTTTAATAGTTCGTTATAGAAATCTATGGTGATTTTTTTGTAAAATAGGTGCCTTATATGATTAATTTAGCTACTCTTATGGTATACTAATATACGAGGAGTTGATAAATAATGAAAGAAGAATGGAAAGGTTTTAAAGAGGGAGTTTGGACTGAAGAAATTAATGTTAGTGATTTTATAAAGAAAAACTATAAACCTTATAATGATGACGAATCTTTTTTGAGTGGAACTACGCCTAAGACGGATAAAGTTTGGCAAACTTGTAGTGAACTTTTAAAAGAAGAGTTAGATAAACATGTTTTAGATATCGATACGGAACATATGTCTGGAATTAATGCTTATGAGGCTGGATATATAAGTGATGAAGATGATGTTATTGTTGGCCTTCAAACGGATAAGCCTTTAAAGAGAATTGTCAATCCTTATGGTGGTATTCGGATGGTTTATCAAGAACTTGAGGCTTATGGATATAAGTTAGATCCAACAGTTGATAAATATTTTAATGAATATCGTAAGACACATAATCAAGGAGTGTTTGATGCTTATCCTGCTTCTGTACGTAAAGCAAGACATGTTGGACTTTTAACTGGTTTACCTGATGCTTATGGCCGGGGCCGTATTATAGGAGATTATAGACGGGTTGCTTTATACGGTATTGATTATTTAATGGAGCAAAAACGCAAAGATTGGGATAGTCTAATTGGCCCGATGAGTAATGATCTTATTCAATTAAGAGAAGATGTTTCAATGCAATATCGAGCTTTAGAAGAAATGAAGAAGATGGCTCAAAAATATGGGTTTGATATTTCAAAACCTGCTAAGAATGCTCGTGAAGCTGTGCAATGGACTTATTTTGCTTATTTAGCGGCGGTTAAAGAAAATAATGGGGCAGCAATGAGTTTAGGACGTGTGGATGCTTTCTTTGATATTTATTTTGAAAGAGATTTAGCTAATGGAGATATTACCGAAGAAGAAATTCAAGAGATTATTGATCAATTTGTCATTAAACTTCGTTTGGTAAGGCATTTAAGAACACCGGAATATGATGAGTTATTTTCTGGAGATCCTACTTGGGTTACATGTTCTATTGGTGGTATAACTGAAGAAAGAGCTAGCATGGTTACAAAAACGTCTTATCGTATTTTACATACTTTAACAAATTTGGAACCAGCTCCAGAACCTAATATGACTGTTTTATGGAGTGAACTTTTACCTGAATCTTTTAAAAAGTATTGTGCTCGTATGTCTATTGAAACGGATGCAATTCAATATGAAAACGATGATGTTATGAGACCTTTATATGGTGATGATTATGCCATTGCTTGTTGTGTTTCAGCAATGAGAGAAGGTAAAGACATGCAGTTTTTTGGAGCGCGTTGTAATTTAGCTAAGGCTTTATTATATTCTATTAATGGTGGTGTCGATGAAGTTAAGGGCGATTTAGTTGTTGATGGATTCGATAAGATGACTGATGAAGTACTAGATTATGAAAAGGTAAAGAATGCTTATTTTAAAATGCTTGAAGTTGTAGCTTCTATTTACAGTGATGCGATGAATGTTATTCATTATATGCATGATAAGTATGCTTATGAAGCTGGACAAATGGCTTTGCATGATACGCATGTAAGACGTCTTATGGCTTATGGTGTAGCTGGACTTTCAGTTGTTGCCGATTCGCTTTCAGCAATTAAGTATGCAAAGGTTAAACCAATTCGTGATGAAAATGGCATTGCTATTGATTTTGAAGTTGAAGGAGATTTCCCTAAATATGGTAATGACGATGACCGTGTTGATGATTTAGCTAAGGAAGTTTTAGAGAAATTTTATCATGAACTTTCTTTACATAAGTGCTATCGTGATGCTGAACCAACTTTATCCGTTTTAACGATTACATCTAATGTTGTTTATGGTAGTAAAACAGGTTCTACACCAGATGGTAGAAAAAAAGGTGTTGCTTTTGCGCCAGGGGCTAATCCAATGCATGGTAGAGATGAAAGTGGGGCAATTGCTTCCTTAAATTCAGTGGCAAAACTTAAGTACGCAGATTGTTGTCGTGATGGTATTTCTAATACCTTTAGTATTGTTCCATCTAGTTTAGGTCATTCTAAGGATGAACAAATTGAAAATTTAGTTTCTTTGTTAGATGGTTATTTTATTCAAGGTGCTCATCACTTAAATGTTAATGTTTTAAGTAGAGAAACGCTTATTGATGCGATGGAAAATCCGGATAAGTATCCATTACTTACTATTCGTGTTTCTGGTTATGCTGTACGGTTTAATCGTTTGACAAGAAAGCAACAAGAGGAAGTTATTGCCAGAACTTTCCATGAGAAGATGTAATGACGGGGTATATTGATTCTATTGAAACATTTGGACTTGTCGATGGACCAGGTGTTCGTACTGTGGTCTTTCTGTCCGGATGTCAGCTTCGGTGTTTATATTGCCATAATCCGGAAATGTGGCAAATGAAGGGAACACAGATGACGAGTGATGAGTTATTAAAAAAGATTTTAAGAAATAAACCTTATTTCAAAAGAAATCATGGCGGTGTCACATTCTCTGGTGGTGAACCCACTTTACAAAAAGAGTTTTTACTCGATATTTGTCGAAAGTTAAAACAGGAAGGTATTCATATTGCTTTAGATACTTGTGGTGTTGGGATTGGAGATTACGATAAGATTTTAGCTTATGTGGATTTAGTTTTATTTGATGTTAAATATACAGACTCTGAAGGGTATAGACATTTAACAAAGTGTTCTATGGATGAGTCTCTAAAATTTATTGATGCTTTAAATCGTAGTGATAAACCGGTTTGGATTAGACAAGTAATTGTACCAGGACTTATGGATACAGATGATTATATTCGCTCTTTAGCAGAGTATCTCAAACGGTTCAAACATATTGAAAAGATAGAATTTTTACCTTTCCATCACTTAGGATTCTCAAAGTATGAGAAGTTAGGTATTGAAAATCCTTTGAAAGATACACCAGAGATGGATCCGGAAAAATGTGAAGCGTTATATCAAAAGTTTTTGACTTATTATGAGGGATAGTTTCCCTTTTTTTGTTAATGAGTCGTCCCTTTTTTTATCAATTAAGCATCCCTTTTTTTATCAATTTGGTTGCACTTCAAATGAATTTATGGTATAAATAGGTTGAATGAAAGAGGGATTATTATGAATTATATGCCTAGAATTCTTGACGAAATGCTTGATAAAAAAATGAAATCTATTGGTTGTGTTCTTATTGAAGGATGTAAATGGTGTGGCAAATCCACTACTGCTTCAAAACATGTAAAAAATATATTGGAACTTCAAAGTGTTGATAATAAAGCTCGTTTTGATTCTATTGCTAAGACGAAGCCAACCCTTTTTTTAGAAGGTGAAAAACCAATGCTTATTGATGAATGGCAGATGTATCCAGTGGTTTGGGATGCAATTCGCCAAGATGTGGACAAAAGTGGGCTACCTGGTCAGTATATTTTGACGGGTTCAGCACATCCTATTGATGGTGTTACCATGCACAGTGGCACAGGGAGAATTGGACGAATTCTTATGCGCCCAATGTCTTTATATGAGTCTTTAGAATCTGATGGTAAAATTTCCTTAAAAGATTTATTTGAACACAAAAAAGATCTAAGTGCGATTTCGAATTTTAATTTTGATAAGTTGCTAGATGTTGTTATAAGAGGTGGTTGGCCGAATGCGATTAAGATGGATCCTTTATATGCAACAGAGGTTGCAAAAGACTACTATCAGAGTTTACTTCATGAAGATATTGGCTTGAATTCAGAGAAAGAATTTCATCCTGACAGATTAGATATATTACTTCGTTCTTTAGCCAGAAATATATCTAGTCCTGTTAACATTAGTACCATCGAGGATGATGTTAGTGCTCATGATCATTCTTTGGCTCGTAATACAATTAATTCTTATATTGATTTTTTAAAGAGGGTTTATGTTATTGAAAATGTTCCGGCTTGGACTGGAAGAGTTCGTTCAAAGATTGCAATTCGGACGAAGGAAAAACTTCAATTTGTTGATCCTTCACTTGCTTGTGCTTCTCTTGGGCTCAATAAGGCTATTCTTAAAAATGATTTAAATACCTTAGGGCTTCTATTTGAGTCATTATGCATTCGTGATTTGCGAATTTATGTTGAAAGTCTAGGAGGAAAACTTTATCACTATCGGGATGAAACAGATTTAGAAATTGATGCTATTTTAGTTTTACAAGATGGACGTTGGTGCGCTGTGGAAATCAAATTAGGATCTGGATATATCGAAAGTGCCAGTGAAAATTTGTTGAAATTTAAAGAAAAAGTCGATACGTCAAAGCTTGGCGATCCTAGCTTTTTAATGGTTTTAGTAGGAGATGAAGCATCTTATCAGATGGAAAATGGTGTATACGTTGTTTCAATAGGGAGTTTGAAAAATTAAGATGGATATTATATATGATTATGTTCCGGCAATTAGAGAAAGATTGCTCGAAATGGAAGATTTAAGAGATGACGCTTATCAATTAGAAAGTTCTTTTAAAGAACGTTTGCATTATTTAAAAAGATTAGAGTCACAAAAGTATGTGGCACTTTGTGCTCATTATCAAAATGAATTGGTGGCAGGATGCTATGTGTCTGATCAATTTAGTGCTTTATATATTCAGCAGTTATTTGTAGGGTATAATTGGCAAGGTAAGCATTATCATTTTGGAAAGCTTTTATTGTTGGAAACTTTACGAAGAAGAGATGAACTTGAACAATATTTTAAAAAGGAATTTTGGCGTTCTCAATTGGTTGCGTATGATGAGAGATCTAAAAAACTTTATGAAAATGTTGGATATGTACCTTTGTATGGCAAAGGAAATATTATGGTAAAAAAATTGACACGGGAGGTGTTTTAAGGTGTTTATTGATGAAGTTAAGATGAAGCTTATTGCAGGTAAAGGTGGAGATGGTTGTACTTCTTTTCGCCGAGAAAAATATATTCCAATGGGTGGACCTGATGGCGGGTCTGGTGGTAAAGGTGGAGATATTATTTTTGTTTGTGATGAAGGACTACATACTTTGATCGATTTGAAGTATCATAAAATTATTAAGGCTAAAAAAGGTGAAAATGGGAAAGGGAAAAACAGAAGAGGAGCTAACGCAGAGAATATTATTATTAAGGTTCCTCCTGGAACTACTGTATTTGATGATGATACAGGTCTAGTTATAGCTGATTTAACCCAAGATAAAGATGAAGTGATTGTGGCCCATGGTGGTAGAGGTGGTCGCGGAAATGTGGCCTTTGCAACTCATGAAAATTCAGCACCAGAGTTTTCGGAACTTGGTGAGCCAGGTGAGATACGTTATATTAAGTGTGAATTAAAATTGCTTGCTGACGTTGGTCTTGTTGGAATGCCTAGTGTAGGAAAGAGTACTCTTTTGGCTAGTGTAACAAGTGCGACACCAAAGATTGCTAGTTATCATTTTACGACTTTAAGTCCTAATTTAGGGGTAGTTACATTAAAGGATGGTTCGTCTTTTGTTTTAGCTGATTTACCAGGTATGATTGAGGGAGCTAGTAGTGGCGTAGGACTAGGAATTACCTTTTTGAAACATGCATCACGGACCAAAGTGCTTGCTCATGTTCTAGATATGGCGGGAACAGAAGGAAGAGATCCGATTGAGGATTATGAAACGATTCGAAAAGAGATTGTTTCTTATAGTGATGCTTTAGCAAGTAAAAAAGAAATTGTTGTGGCGAATAAAATGGATATGCCTGGATTTAATGAAAATTTAGAACGATTTAAAAAACGTTATCCAGATAAAGAAGTTTTTTCTATTAGTGCGATGAATCATGATGGGGTAGACAACCTTATGCTCTATTTAAAAGAAACTTTGGATACGATAAAGACTTCTTCTATTTATGATGATGAGGACTATGAAAGTACGATTGTCTATAGATTTCAAAACGAAAAGCCTTATACGATTTCTAAAGAAGAAGGCTTGTGGGTTATTCGCGGGGAAGAAGTAGAAAAATTGTTTGCAATGACGCGTTTTGATGAACAAGAAGCTGTAGAAAGATTTGGGCGTAAATTAAAAGGCATGGGCATTGATGAAGAGTTGGAGCGTCTTGGGGCAAAACGAGGAGACGAAGTTCAAATTGCTGGCTATATCTTTGAGTTTAAAGAATAAGTATGTTAATAAATGATGATCTGATTAAAGAAATCAAATGCATAAAAAATGACTTTATTGCTAAAGCCAAGCATGCTGATGAAAAACAGTTTACGCAGTTAAGTGAACAATTTTTGCAAGAGTTGTATCGCTATTATGGGACGAGCCCAGAGATTGATCGGTTAATTTTAAAGTATTTTCAAATGGTGTTAGATATTCGTTTGCATCGGAGTATTGAGGTTTCTTTAAAGCCTTAATCTTCAAATTTCAAAATAGATCCAACATAGATTTTTTGACTAGTATTTTTAGGTAATTCTAGAATACTAGTTTTTTTTGCGTCTTCACTTATTTTGACAATTTTATTTTTAGGCACATTACGGTAGATATAGATAACTTGATTTTTATCATTTAGACCAATAACATCGATGTTTTCTTTCATAAAAAATGTATGAATCGCGTTGCAATGAGGGAATAGTATACCGTAATGAATATCTTTTTTGCCCATTAAGCCAAATAAGCGCATTTTAAAACCTGTGGCTTTTTTAATCTCAATTTCTTTATTATTTATTTTACATTTCATTTTTATGTCTCCTTTTATAAAAGCATATGTGGTTATTTCTTTTTTATGCTTTTTTAGAATTATAAATTGACAACGGGGGGGGGGTATTTGTGTATAATTTATTATAGATATATTATAGCATGGAAAGAGTGAAGTTTATGAAAAAGAAATTATTACTTGTGTTGAGTATTGTCGTTATTATGGGGAGTATTATAGCTATAGCTACTAAACCTGTTCATAATTTGATTAAATATGATGAGAATACAACATTGGCTTTATTTGATGAAAATGGGGATAAAATTGATCAAGTCCCTTCAAAAGACAGTGGATACACATTAGATACTGAGAAATCTAGTTGTACGAATGGAAGTATTTCTTGGGATGTGGAATCTTGGAGCCCGGTTGTAACAGTGAGCAGTGAAGTAAATGGTAGAGTAAGGTGTAACTTATATTTTAAGGAAGTAACAGCATACGATGAGTGCGTAAGTAAATATGGGAGTGATTCCATTCAATGTAATATCTTAGCAGATGTAGATACCGAAGGATGCCCAACTGTAAATGAAGATGGAACGGTTCAAGTAACCGGTATTGAGGACACTAATAGCTACTTATGTAGTGCTCCGGATGACTATGGAACAAGCTATTATTACCGTGGTAATGTCACAAATAATTATGTAAAATTTGGAGACTTTTACTGGAGAATTATTCGTATCAATGGCGATGGTACTATAAGAATCATCTATGATGGGACAAGTGCTCATGCTAATAACGATTCAAGTACTGATCGTCAAGTTGGAACAAGTGCCTACAATTCATCTTATAATGATAATGCGTATGTAGGTTACATGTATGGAACAGTTGGTTCTAGTACTTACGAAGATACCCATGCTAATACCAATAACAGTACGATTAAAACCTATTTAGATAATTGGTATAAGACAAATATTGAAGATAAGAGTTTATCAAGTTATATCAGTGACAACTTATTCTGCAATGATCGGTCGTTTGATTCATCCAATAGTGGTACGGGAACAGGCACAAGTTTTACTCTATATCATTGGTATAGTTCAAGTAATGGGATACGACTTACATGTTCAAATCAAAATGATCGGTTTACAGTAGATGACGAAGTGACTGGAAATGGCGATTTAACTTATCCAATAGGACTTGTTACAACAGATGAGGTATATTTAGCAGGAGGATATAGTACAACTAATTCTGGTTATTATTTATATACAGGTAATTATTACTGGACCATGTCGCCTAGCCACTTCAATGGTGGCTATGCGAATGTTCGTAGCGTCAATTCGAGCGGTATTGCGAACAACTTCAGCGTGAGTAACTTAGACGGTGTGCGTCCTACCATAAACCTAAAAGCAAATAGTCTAAAATTGGGCGATGGAAGTGCCTCAAATCCATATACCGTTGAAAATGCGTGATTTATAGTTATAAAATAGTTGTAACGATCTCTACCTAAGATATTGAGGTAGAGTCATTTTTTTCCTTGTCAAATAAATTTTTCATTGCTATAATTAGGTATAGTAGGAGAGTGACTAGTATGGATAATAAAGAGTTTGAACATGACGAGTCTTTAGAAAAAACGAAGGAGCTTCAAACTTTAAGGGACATACCATTAAGTGAACCCGATACTTTAGAGTATCAAAAAG
Source organism: uncultured Bacilli bacterium (assembly GCA_944355355.1). Lineage (GTDB taxonomy): Bacteria > Bacillota_I > Bacilli_A > RF39 > UBA660 > Ventrenecus. Next base: position 10,969 of record CALVQE010000015.1, on the reverse strand, counting down.
AGTTTGATGAGCATATGGATGATGCTGATTTGATTTTTAAGACTGAGGTTGAAACAAAAGAAGGAGTTAAAGAGGAGTTAAAACAAGAGGTTGCACAAGAAAAGAAAGAAAATGTTTTTGTGAAGCTAAAAAAGAAATGGAATAAGCTTCCTAAGAAAAACAGAGTTATTATTCTTGTTGTTGGTATTCTTGTTTTGTTGTTGATTATTGGTTTAGTTGTTTATTTTTTATGCTTTGCTAATAAAAATGAAGAGGAAAAACCAAAGGATCCAGATGTTATTTTAGAAATGGATAATTATCGCTATGAGAATGGAACACTTGTTATTTTAGATGGTGATGAAGAGGTAGGACGTTATGAGTGTGAAAATAAGGATGAAGAATTGTGTCAAGTAGCATATGTAAATCAAGATACAGTGATTGATGGAACGATTAAAGTAGATGAAAACAAAGAGCCATTAGTTTTACGTTCTTCTATTTATCAGGATCGTTATATCTTTATTTTAGATACAAAGTCTAGTGAGACGAAAACGATTCAATTATATGATTTGAAAGAGAATCAAGTTATTGATACGGTGTTTGATGTTATTACATCTTATGATTATCCTGATTATGTTATATTAAAAGATGATAGTAGTGAATATGGGGTTATGCATTTTACAACGGAAGCTGTTGAAACGGTTATTCCTTATTCTTATGATGAGATTCATTTGATTTTGGGAGAGGAACTTAAGTATGTAGCAGTAAGAAAAGATAATAATTCTTATTTAGCTGATTTAGAAAATAAGGTTTTAACGAAAGCGTTTAACACGACGATTGTTGGGGCTACTGATAATTATGTTAAAACAAAAGATTCTTCAGGGATATATCATGTTTATGATTATAATGCTCGTGAAGTTAATGCTAGCGCGGATCAAAATTATGTAGCGTTATTAGATGAGATTATGATTGCGGTTCGTTCTGGCAAATTATATATTCTAGATTATGAAGGTAATTATTATAGTAATAAGGAATTAACTTTAAAGAATACTTCTTATAATCCAATTGAGATTTATAAAGATTTAAAGTTAGATACAACTGAAAAAGCTTTTGATTATGAGCTTACAAATAATATTTTAAATATTAACATTTATGATGGTACAAGTTATGAAAATTCAAGTTTTGATTTGAATGAAGGTAAATTGTCTAAAACGATTTCTTTCTTGAATTATTTTGATGGTACACTTTATGTGTATGAAGATGCGGCAAAGACGAGCTTGATTGGCAGTTATCATTGTACAAATCGTAATAGTATCGATGAAGGTGCTACAACACTTAATAATTGTACGATTGCTTATGATTCTATTTATCGAGAGACAACAGGTAATACGAAAGAAATGGCAACGGTTCGAGAAGGCGCTATTCCGATTATTGGCAAGAAGTACGCTTTTGTTAAAGATGGTGATACGATTTATTTAGTTGATTTAACTAATCCGGATGGTAAGGCGATTGCTTCTTATGAAAGTGTGGATACTGCTTCTTATACAGGTGGTAATGAAATTACTTTTGTTAGTCCTTCTAGTATGCCTTTTATTGCTAAGTCTAAAAGTAGTGGTAATTTTGGGGTAGCAAGAATTACAAGTAGTGGTGTAGAACCGGTGATTTCTTTTGATAAGACAAGTATTAAACGTTTAGGGGAATACTATGTTGTTGAAGAAAACGGTAAATATGCTTTGTATAACCAAGCTGGTGAAAAGGAAACAGCAGATAAGAATTCGCCGATTGTTGATTATTATAAAAATTATTTGAAAACATATAAGGATAATATGTATTATGTTCATACGTTTGAAGAGGATGTTTCTAATACAGCTTATAATTATATTGAACTTTATGATGAATATTATGCTGCTGTGTTAAACGGACGAGTTCATTTATATCGTTATGATGATACGAAGGATGAAAAAACAGAATATATTTATGAATCTGATGGTGAAACGAAAACAGATGGTGTTAAATTAAACACAACAGATTATTATGGAAATGAAGTAAATGCTTTTAAAATTACTTTTGATGATGAAGAAATCCATGTTGAAATTGGTAATTCCAATAATACTTATAATAAAGCCCTAGATTTTCCTGTTGAGGTAAGCAATGATTAGTCCTAAAGCTCAAAAAGCGGCAGCAGTAGTAATTGTTCTTTTGCTTCTTTTGTGTCTTTCTTTTGGAGGTTATGGGCTTTTCCTTCATTTGACTTATGATGAAGATGCTGATGTGGCTGAAAATGTAAATAAAGAAAAGTATTTTGATGGAAAACTATGGTTTTATAATGAACAAGGTGCTTTATTAGGTACTTATACTTGCGATACAGAAAATTGTGATATTGGCAAGGGTTCTACGGATGATGAGGCTTATGCTCTAGAATCTTATAGACCAACAGAAAATGATTATTTACCTATTATCAATGATCGTTATGTATTTATTAACGATGGTGAAGGAGAATCTCTTTTCCTTTATGATATTGTAAATGCTATGGCTTATAAGACGAATCGCTATAATTCTGTAAAGAATTATGGAGTTGGCATTGCTGGAGATCATTTTATTGTTTCGAATGATAATAATCAATATGGAGTTTTAAATTTAACAACTAATCCTTACTTATTAATTTCAATTAATTATAGTTTTATTGGTCTTCCTAATGATTTAGATGAGAACGGAGAGGTCATTTCTGATTATTTTGTGACTTTACGAGATGGATATTGGAATATTATTGATAAAAATCAAGCTGTTTTGACGCAAGGGATTACTGATGAAATTGTTGATTTTAATGGCGAATCTATTATTGTTTTAAATAGTGAAGGCTATTATCGATTGATTGATTATAATGGTAGAGAACGTCTTAGTGAGATATTTAATGAGTTGTCTTTTATCGGAAGATATTTAAATTGTACAACGTTAGCAAATGAATTTTATTTGTATGATATTACAACCAATCAGGAAGTGAGTGAGCGCTATACGATTAGTCCGACTGATGAAGTATTAACCAGCGTTGATCCAAATAATAATATTGTTATTTCAATAAATGGGACGGTTGTGGAGACTATTACAGGGTAAAAAGTTGTTTTTTAGAATTAGATTTTCTGGGGTTGTCTAATTCTTTTTTTGCATTTATGTCTACACTTTTGTGTCTATATATCTATACTAACACACAGAGCTTAAAAAATATTTGCAATATAGAGGAAAATGCGTTATGATGGATGCATGAGTGATGAACTTGAGGAGTATAAAGGATTTCTTTAGAAAAGAGACTTTGTGGATGGTGAAATGCAAAGAAAGAAACTTTAGAAGGTTGCAAGGGAGCTTTTAGCAGGATACTGCTTTATCAAATGAAAGTGAAATTAAGGATGGTACCGTCTATCAAGTAGACTCCTTTGGTATCATCTTTTTTTATGGAGGATGAGTATGGATATTAATGAGAAGAAAGTTATTTTGATTTATGAAGATGAGATGGTTATGGAATGGGCTAGATATCTTCCTGATGAGGGAAAGTACGAGCGCCATAATGATGTGTTGAATCGGATTCAAGATAGTGTTCCGGATATTCATAAAGCGGTGATTATTTTTGAGTTTCGAAGGAATCATGAGAATACGGTTTTTATTCCGAAGGTTACGTATGATTATCAAAGAGAGACTATTGAAATGGTTATGCCTTTTGAAGAGGGAATGCGATATACGGTGTATGTTGAGAGTGAAGATAGTTTATATAAAGATTTTGATAGTTCTGATCAACTCGCTAATTATACAGCTATGATGCAGACTATTGAAGAAAGAATGGCAAGAAAGAGAGGATAATGTATGTTAGAGAAAAAATATAATCATTTAGAGGTTGAACAAGGTAAATATGAGAGTTGGAAAAGTAATGGTTTGTTTGATTCAGGGAAAAATAATGGTAAGCCTTTTTGTATTGTTATTCCACCTCCTAATGTTACGGGTAAACTTCATTTGGGACATGCTTGGGATACAACTATTCAGGATATAATGATTCGTTATAAAAGAATACAAGGTTTTGATGCTTTGTGGGTACCTGGTATGGATCATGCTGGTATTGCTACTCAAGCTAAGGTAGATAAAAAGCTTCGTGAAGAAGGCATTGATCCTAGAAGTATGGACCGTGCGGATTGGTTAAAAGTGGCTTGGGATTGGAAGAAAGAGTATGCTGAAAATATTCATAAGCAATGGGCTAAGTTAGGACTTAGTTTAGATTATAATAAAGAAAGGTTTACTTTAGATGAAGGGTTAAGTAAAGCTGTTCGAACTGTTTTTGTTCGACTTTATGAGGAAGGACTTATTTATCGTGGGGAGAGAATGATTAACTGGGATCCTTTAGCTAAAACTGCTTTATCTAATGAAGAGGTTATTTATAAGGATGTAGAAGGGGCATTTTATCATATTAAATATCCTTTAGTTGGTAGTGATGAATACTTAGATATTGCAACGACTCGTCCTGAGACAATGTTTGGAGATACTGCAGTAGCGGTTAATCCAAGTGATGAAAGATATCAAAAGTATATTGGTAAGAAAGTTATTTTACCTTTAGTTAATCGGGAAATTCCAATTGTTGGTGATGAACATGCTGATCCAGATAAAGGAACGGGATGTGTAAAAATTACTCCTTGCCATGATATGAATGATTATGAAGTTGGACTTAGACATAACTTAGAAAAGATTGTGGTTATTAATCCGGATGGAACAATGAATGAGAATGCTTTAGGGTATCAAGGGTTGGATCGATTCGATGCTCGAGAAAAGCTCGTTCAAGAGTTGGAAGAAAAAGGTTATTTATTAAAGATCGAAAAGATTATTCATAGTGTTGGTCATTCTGAAAGAACAGATGTTATGGTAGAGCCTTATTTGTCTAAACAATGGTTTGTTAAAATGCATCCTTTAGCTGATAAAGTTTTAGAAAATCAAAAGAATAAGAATACTAAAGTTAAGTTTTTACCAGCTCGTTATGAGAAGATTATGAATCACTGGATGGAGATTACTTATGATTGGTGTATTTCTAGACAGTTGTGGTGGGGTCATCAGATTCCGGCTTGGTACAAAGACGATCAAGTTTATGTTGGAATGAAGGCGCCTGAGGAAGAAGGATGGGTACAAGATGGAGATGTTTTGGATACATGGTTTTCAAGTGCTTTATGGCCTTTTAGTACCTTAGGATGGCCGGATATTACTGAGGACTTTAAAAAGTTTTATCCAACGAGTGTTTTGGTTACTGGTTATGATATTATTCCATTTTGGGTTAACCGGATGACTTTTCAAGGACTTCATTTTACAGGACAAAGACCTTTTGAGTATTGCTATATTCATGGGCTTATTCGGGATAAAGAAGGCCGTAAGATGAGTAAGAGCTTAGGTAATGGTGTCGATCCAATGGATGTTATAGAAGAATACGGCGCTGATGCTTTACGTTATTATTTATCTACTTCGACTGCTCCTGGTACGGATCTTCGTTATGATGAAGAAAAAGTAAAGAGTACTTGGAATTTTATTAATAAGATTTGGAATGCTTCACGTTTTGTACTCATGAATATTGAAGATTTAGAAAGCGAGTCTTTGGAAGATTTAACAATGGCTGATAAATGGATTTTAACGAGATTGGAAATGACGATTAAAAATGTTACAAAGTATATGGATAAGTATGAGTTCCAAAATGTTAATGCTGTTTTATATAAGTTTATTTGGGAAGATTATTGTGATCAATATATTGAAATGGCTAAATTTGCCATGGATAATGTAAGTACAAAGTCTACCCTTCGTTATACGTTAATAGCTATTTTAAAGATGCTTCATCCATTTATGCCTTTTGTTACAGATGAGATTTATAAGCAAATTCCTTTAGTTTGTGATGACATTACCACAAGTGACTATCCTATGATAGATAAAAGTTTAATTTTTAGTGATGAGGAAAGACAAGTGAATGATCAGATTGAATTTATGCGGGTATTCCGTAATAAAAAGGCTGAGTTACAACTTACTAAAGAATATAAAGTTTATCTTAAAAATAATGTTGATTATGATATGATTAGTAAAATGTTAAAATGGGATGGACATATTACTTTAGAAAAATTAGAGGCAAAAGCTTATGAAGTTAGTTATCGTGAGTATGAAGTGATTTTGTATGATGAACATGAAGAGACTGAAGAGGATAAAGAAAAGAGACAAAAAGAAATAAATACGTTAAAACAAAGTATTGAAAAACGCGAGAAATTGTTAGCAAATGAAGCGTTTGTAAAGAAAGCACCAGCATCTTTGGTGGAACAAGAAAAAGAAAAACTCAAAAGTGAAAAGAAAAAGTTAGAACAATTGGAAGGAGAATAATATATGTATCAGTTAACCAAAAATTCTGAAATGACTAAGTTTGATAAAAATGGTGTAAACTTTGTCGGGTTTGGGAGTCCCAACAGTGAAGTGGGAATTGTTATGGAGAGTGTTGAAAAAGGACATTTTGAAGAATTTGTTCATGATAAAAGCACATTTATTTATATTTTTCTAGAAGGAGAAGGTGTATTCTTTTTGGATGGTACTCCAGTTGCTGTAGAGGCAGGAGATATGTTAACAGTAAATCCTGGCACAAAAATTTATTATTTTGGACATTTAAAACAACTTTTGATTACGAATCCAGCTTTTGATCCCAAATATGAAAGGCATATTCGAAATGTAGAAGAACAAGAATATGAAGCGTTTAAGCTGTCACGTGGTTTAGATATGAAAAGATAAGATTTTGTGGAAAGCTCTTGCGTTTTGCAGGAGTTTTTTTGTTAGATTTACTAGCGCTTTTTATTTTGTAATGTTTTTCAATTTATGGCTAGTGACTTTTTATCAGAAAGTTGGTACAATGATGTCAGAGGTGACAAATGTGGTAGATTTTAAAAATTATATGGAAATGAATGTCTATTTTAATTACTTGCAAGAATACTATAATTCGCTGGATATGGCTTCAGTTTATGGTGTTGAAAAGATGGAGATTAAACATAGTAATGTCCTAAAATGGTTGCTTGAACCTAGAAAGAATGTAGGGAATAAAGCTATTTCCTATTTTCCAATTCGTAAATTATTAAAATTAATTCAAGTTAAAAAGCTTGACGATGAATATTTTGAAAAATTAAATATAGATGCAATGATTTTTAGTGATGTAAAAGTTATGCGTGAAAGGAATAATATCGATTTATTAATCACTTTAAAATTGAATGAAGAAAAATATGTTGTTGTAATTGAAAATAAATTAGAATCACTTATACATGATAATCAGTTACAAAAATACAAAGACAATATATCAAAGAAATATGAATCCTATCAAAAACTATTTGTCTTCTTATATCCTGGATATAAATTGATTTTGGAACAACAAAAAGAGGTAGATCAAGCGGGATATATAACAATAACTTATCAGGATATATATGACTATATTCTTAAAGATACTTTAAAACTTAGCAATGATTTAGAAATGAATTTAATTTTAAGCTATTATATCCATACTTTATCTTGTTACAGTTCAGATACTTTAACTGGCTTAATTACAACCGATGAAGAAAAAGACTCTTTGTCATCGCTATTTGAAGATGAGAAATTCCTTGAAATGATAGATAGTTTGTATAGGGACGAGATGAATGAATACTCAAAATTTTATCGTGATAACAAAGTATTATTTATTCAAATTTTTAAGAAGTATCTTTTTATATCTGAACAATCCGAATTAACTGAAAAAGTAAAAAGTATTTTAAAAAATAAATCCTATATTCTTAACGGCGAGCCATATAATGGTATTGGAACGTTGTTGCAAAAGTTATTTGAAATTTTATTAGAAAATTATTCTGTTGAAGATTTGTATGATTTAATTCACTTATATCCAGAATCTGTTCCACTGCTTATTAAAACAAAAGAAATTGGTGCTTTACCTGTACATAAAAATTGGTATTTAAATAATCCAAAGTATGTTGAAGATAGAGATGGTAAAAAGTATTATGTGTTAAGTTCTTGGAATACACAGGAATATGAAGAATTGAAAAATAAAGTTAACGAATTAAATGGAATGAACCAGGAAATCTATGGGGACGTTAGTATGGAGTAATTGAATGATTAAAAGGTGCTTATCTGGAAAATAATTATATGGATCACATGATGTGTGCGGACTTGAGAAAAAGAGAAAAGGAATGGTAACTATGATGAATAGTAATAGAAAATTTATAGATGAGAAAACAATAAAACAATTAGTTGGCAAAAAGGTGTTATTTAAATTAACCGATGATGAGGATGATGAAGGACTAATAGGATTGTTAAAAAAATATGATAATGATTTAATTATCGAACGAGAGGGGCTTGATTTAGTAATAGCTGTATATGAATTATATGACATTCAAGAATGTTCTGAAAAAAGCGAAGAATAACATTTAATAATTATTTTGTTGGAATTTAGGGATGAGCTATAAGTATAATAGCATTAGGAGTTACTAAAAAAGTTAGTTATGAGTATGTGAATTGTTGGAGTGGTCTTGGCAGTGGACATTGTTATTGTTATGATGTGGGCTATGAAAAGCAGTTAGGATAATACATTTAGTTTTGCAACTCGGTAGGGTAGAAATTTTATAACATTAGAAAGGTGAGTTATGAAGAGTATTAAAAAATATGTATTTTCGGCAGTTTTATTTGTTATATTGATTTTAGGTACTTATTATTTTATTTTAAAAGATTATTCTTTGACAGATTTTGTGAATTCTTTACAGTATTGTAATCCGGGAATTTTAATCTGGGCTTTCGTTTTGCTTTTTAGTTATGCTTTTTTTCATTGTTTGTATTTGAAACGAATGTTTTTTCATCTTGGGTATAAAATTAGTTGGTATCAAGCTTTAGGTTATATTATGACAGAAGTTTATTTTTCAGCTATTACACCAAGTAGCATGGGTGGACAACCGGTGGAAATGATGGAGATGAGCAAAGATAAAATACCATATCGTGTTAATAGTGTCGTTATTCTTTTGAATACTTTACTTTATAAAGTAGCTTTGATTCTTTTAGCATTAATTGGTTTTGCTTTGTTTTGGGATAAACTTTTTTCTTTTAATGTTCTTTTTAATTGGTTAGTATTGCTTGGATTTGGGACAACATTGTTGGTTATGTTCTTTTTCTTTTTGCTTATTTATTCTAATAAATTAATGGAAAAGCTTTTGCGAGTTGCCATTAAAGTTCTTAAAAAGTTTAAGGTGAAAAATATTGAGGAAAAAGAAAGAGAGTTACATCAATCTTTAAAAGATTATCAAGAGTGTGCTAGATTCACAAAAAAGCATCCTAAGATTCTTTTGGAAGCTTTAGTGATTTTGATGGGACAACGGCTTTCTATACTGGCAATAAGTTATGTGATTTATTTAGCATTTGGGCTAAATTTATTATCTTTTTTTGAAGTAGTTGCTTTCCAAGTATGTATCACTTTAGGAAGTGACTTTATGCCTTTTCCAGGAGGTGTTGTTGTTAGTGAAGGGTTGCTTCTTCAAGCAAACCAAGTTATTTATGGAAGTGCACTTGCTACATCAGGGATGATGCTTTTAAGAGGAATTAGTTTTTACTTGTTAGTTATATTTAGTTTTATTTTCTATTTGATTTTTCATTTTGTTAAGAGGAAGAAAGCTATAATAATGTAAAAAAAATTGAGTTTTCTTAGTTGACAAAATATTTTCTTCTTCGACAAAACATTACAAAATGTCTTCTTGAATAATAAAAAGATTCTCCGTAGAATAAATAGGCATGAAAGGAAAAATGCCTTATGATTGCAACAAAAGAAAAATTTTATACTTGTAAAAATGATCGTGCTTTTAAAGAAATCTTTTTAAAAGAAGAAAATAAAGAGTTATTAATAAAGTTATTAGAAGTTTCTTTAAAGACCAAGATTTATAAAATTAAATATGAAAATGTTGAACGAAATACTGGAAACTTAAACTTAAAAAGAAAATATTTTGATGTGTTACTAGAAACAGATAAAGGTAAAATTGGTATTGAAATGAATGCCAGAGAAACCCCTTATTTACATGTCCGAAATTTAGCATACCAATGTGATGCTTACTTACATTATGTCAAGAAAGGAAAAGAGTATACTGATGATATAGATATCCTTCAATTAAACTTGACTTATGGCATGAAACCAGATGAAAATAGAGAATTATATTCCGTTTATACAGTTCAAAATGATAAGTTAAAGAAGTACGTCAACAATTTTAAAATTGTGGAATGGGATATGGACAAATTAATGGAATACTGGTATCATAAAGACGAAGAGAAAATTAAAGAATATATGTATCTTATTATGCTCGATTTAGATAAAGAGCAACTAGAGAGCATAGAACATAAAGATAAAGTGGTGACCAAATTTATGAAAGATTTATATGAGATTAATGATGATCCAGCTTTTCGGTTATTTCTAACCGAAGAAGAAGATCAAGAGATGATACATAACACAGAGTTAAAGTTGGCTCGTAAAGAAGGCGAAGAACGTGGCGAAAAGCGTGGTCAACAACTTGGCGAACGTCAAGCTAAAATAGACATGGCCAAGAAAATGCTTATACAGAAGGAAGAGATAAACAAAATTATCTTGTATACAGGACTAACCGAAGATGAGATTAAAAGGTTAATCTAATAAAAATGGATAAGGTGTTGATTTTTTTTAACATCTTTTTTGATATCGTTATATTTTGTTGCTTAAAATGTCAGGATAAACGCATGAAATCAAATTATAAAATATTCCTTTAAATATAAGATAAAAATCAGCTGTTTAATCAATTTAACATTCAAAATAGTTATTATATTTTGTGCAGAAAATTATCGATAGTTTACCTTTATTTATTATAATGCCTTTATTTATAAGAAAAATTTCGTTATTATTTACAGCCCAAAGTAGAAGAAATCACAAAAATATGTGAATAAGTGGCAAAAGTTGTTGATAACTTTT
>CALVQE010000014.1 GCA_944355355.1 uncultured Bacilli bacterium | reverse complement strand
CTCTGCAATTTTTGTTGCAGTTACTTTTTCATTTTATTTACTGTTTTTTTATGTTGCATTTACTTTGGCAATTCACCCTAATTTTCATAAAATTGCTCAGCATAAGCAATAACTTCTTCTAACTCCCCTTCTTTTTTAAAACGATGATCGGCGCCTTTAACTACTTCCATTTCAGTTTGATATTTTGCTTGAAAAGCATAGGAATCTTCAATTGGAGCTGTGTCGTCTTGGTCTCCATGAATGATTAATATTTTATTTTCATCTTTTTGAAAGAGTTCAAAGATTTGCGTATTTTCTAGTTCTTCATAAAATGAATAATTTACTTTTAATTCTCTTTCATAGCCAACAATGGTATAGGTTCTTTTTTTAAAGTCTTTTATTGATTCTCTTAAAATGGCATTGACAAATATTTTATCCATTTTTAAAGCTGGACATCTTAAAACGATTTTATCGTATTTTTGAGGTTTTTTTATAAGTTTCAAGAGAACTAAGTACGCTCCAAAACTTGTTGCAAAGTAAGATAATTTAGCGTCTTTATATTGATTATGATAATACTCTTCTACAGAAGTAATGTTGTCTAAGCAGTTTTCTAAAGTTAAATAGTCACCATCTACTTCGCTAGTACCATGACCTGGCAAGTCTAAAGCAACGACTAAAGTATCTTTTTTGACCATTTCTTCGGCTAATGAGGCAATGGCTCCACTTTCTTTATCTCCAGCAAAACCATGAACTGCAATTATAATTCGAGAGACTTTCTCAGGCGACCATAGTTTGCAATCGATCTTATACTTTTTTCCTTCTATTTGTTGATACATCTTTGATACCCTCTTTCTTTCATTAGTGCAGCAAGCTCGTGGGCTCCGGCGATTCCACTAGCTTTTACTGTTGTTTCTCTATTCAAAAAATCTATATTTTAAACCCACATTATATATTTACTTTAATAAACATCAATTAAATATAGATAAACAAAATAAAAAGATAAAAATTGTTCATCTTTAGACGAACTTTTTCCATTAAAAAATATGGTATGCAAATTTATAATTTACACACCATAGTGGTTCTTCTCCAAGTTAGTTGAATCAGATCAAAGCGTATGATACAATTATACTAGAATGAGAAGTGGTATAAAGTGAATATAGAAGAATTGTTAAAAGACTTAGATAAGAAATTAATAGTAACAGAAACTAAAAAAATAGAAAAAACAATTTATATTACATGTGAAATTAGCAAGAATGAAAGCGAGTGTCCATTCTGTAATCATTCATCTAGTGCTATTCATAGTAAATATATACGCACTATTAGTGATTTACCGATACAAAATAATGAAGTCAAATTACTATTAGTTACTAGAAAATTTTTTTGTTCAAATCCCGAGTGTAATAACAAGACATTTAGTGAAAGATTTGACTTTGTAACCCCAAAAGCAGTGAAAACTAATAGATTAATTAATTATATTAATGGTATAGGTCTTAGAGATAATTCAATGGATGCAGTAAGGACTTTAAAAGATGGTGGTATAAATGTATCAAGTAATACAGTACTAAGGATTATAAAAAAAAATAGAAACCAATATAACTTATGATGCTAAAAATATAGGTATAGATGACTTTTCATCTAAAAAACGTGAAATATATAATTCCATCATAACAGATAATGATAAGCACAAAAAAATAGAAATAATAAATTCTAGAGAAAAAGATGATATTGTAGAAGTTTTAAAACTTTTCACTGATGTTGAAACAGTCACTAGAGATTTTTCTTTAACTTATAAAAATGCCATTACCGAAGCCTTGCCGAATGCTAAACAAATAGTTGATAGATTTCATATTTTAAAAAATTTAACTGATGATTTATGTAATTACTTAAAAAGAACTGTTAGTGATAGAATAAAATTATATAAACAAGATGATTTTAATACAAAAGAGGTTTTAACTAAAAGACAGCAAGATAAAATAGACACAGCCAATAGAAAATGGGAATTAATTAAAGAAGCTAAGCAATTATATCAAAATAAGCATACTAAAACATTTATAGCTAAAAAGCTAGGTATTACAAGGGTCACATTAAATATTTATTTATCTTTAGATGAACCACCCGTAAAAGATAGTAACTGTATTTTAGATAATTATTTACCTTTGATTAAGCAATGTATTATAGAAGGTAAAAAGACTAAAGAAATTTTTGAGAAAATAAAAGCAAGTGGATATAAAGGTAAGATGACAGTTTTAAATATGCACATGAAAAGTATAAGAAATGAAGTCAAAAATAATATTTCTTATCTTAAAAGAAGTAAAATTAAAAAACTATTTTTTTACAATTTAGAAGATATAAAAAATGAGAACTTGAAACAAGATATTATATTTTATTTAGATCAGAACGAAGAACTAAAAAAGATTATTGATTTAGAAAAAGAATTTAAAAATATTTTATTCTCAAAAAAACCAGATAAACTCGAATTATGGTTAGAAAAAGCTAAAAAGCTAAACGTTATAGAATTAAATAGTTTTATCAATCTTATTGAATGTGATATAGAGGCTGTAAAAAATGCAATTATTTATAATTTTAGTAATGGATTAACTGAAGGTTTTAATAATAAAACAAAGGTTATAAAAAGACAGATGTATGGTCGATGTAATTTCGATTTACTCCGTCTTAAAATTTTAGCTTAATTCAACTAACTTGGAGAAGAACCACTAGACTTGACAAGCCCAGCCCAATCGGCTTGCAAAATGATGAGTCATTTTGCAAGCAAGTCTCTCGTACTATCTTACAAGATTGGCTTTATCATCCAATCATAAACGGATCATCAGCCGTCCCTGAGCCCACTTTCAGGCTATCAGGTATCAGATTGAGAGTGGGCCGCACACCGTCCAAGTAATCCACATTGCCATAGTAGTAGCCATTACCATCAGAACTGACGTCACGCACGGTCGCAACGCCATAATAGAAGTGACCAGGCGACATGGTCCAGTAATAGTTGCCTGTATATAAATAATACCCTGAATTAGAAGTGTTATAGCCTCCTGCTAAAACTACCTCGTCTGTATTAACAAGTCCTATTGGATATATTAAATCCCCATTACCTGTGATTTCATCATCTACTGTAAATCGATCGTTTTGCCGACTACATGTAAGTCTTGGATATTGGTGTGAAGACGAAGAACCGCCCCATGGACCTCCGTACCATCGATAGTAAGTTCCACTTGTACCAGCACCTGTACCACTATTGGATGAACCAAACGAACGATCATTACAGAATAAGGTATCACTGATATAACTTGATAAACCTTTATCTTCAATATTTATTTTATACCAATTATCTAAATACGTTTTAATGGTACTATCATTAGTATTAGCATGAGTAGCATCATAAGTAGTTGATCCTGGTGTTCCATACATATAGCCGACATACGCATTATCATTATAAGATGAATTATAGACACTCGTTGCAGTTTGCCTGTCTTCACTAGCTTCACCATTGGCATGGGCACTAGTTCCATCATAGATGATTCTTATAGAACCATCGCCATTGATACGGATGATGCGCCAATACATATCTTGACCCGATTCATTTGTTCCAAATTTAACATAGTTATTTGTAACATTACCACGGTAATAATAAGATGTACCATAATCATCTAGGGCACTGCATAAGTAACCGTTGTTTTCTTCTTCACCTGTTACTTGGACAGTTCCATCGTCATTTACGGTTGGACATGCTCCGGTTTTGTCTAGCTGGTCAATGATTTGGCCAACTACACCTTTAACAAAGTACAAGGTACATTTGGTGTTAGTTACGGTTAGGTTGTTTACAGATACACTCCAGTCATCGGCATTTAAAACAGGACTTGCTCCATTCGTACAATAACTAGCTGTTGTGTCTAGAGTATATCCACTGCCTTTGGTTGGCATAGTTTTTGAAATGACACCATCAACATAGAAAGAAAAGTATAAATCTCCGGGATCTTCTACAGTCCCATTGATGATATTAAAATTTTGATTTTGTTCATAAATAGCAAAACTACTATAAAGATATACTCCTGTGATTAATAAGATACAACATACTGTAAAAATGATAATTCCTGTTCTTTTATTGTTTTTTTCTTTAAATTTTTCTAATTCCATATCTTAGCTCACCTATTTTCTAGAATAATTGTAATCTATTTTTTAGGATGTTGTCAATTTATTTTCCTATTAATTTTTTGTTTTTAGAGATTTCCACATTTTCTTCCATAGTTTACTTGATGAGTAATTTAAGATTCCTACTTTATAGATGCGTAGTCCGTATTTAAAGAATAACCAGGTAAAGAAAATGGTAATAACGGTTGATAAAGCAAGTCCCCAAATACTTATTTGACCAAGCATAAATAAGGATGGTGATAGCATAAAGGATATTAAAGGAACGTAAGACATTATTTCAATGAATATTGATCCTTCAAATTGACTCGCCATGATAGCTAGGTAATAGCCGGCCATGATGACTAACATGATTGGTGTTTGTAATTGTTGGAAGTCTTCCATGCTGGTTGTCATTGAGGCTAAGACGCCTGCTACGATGGCATATAGGATAAAGGAAAAGACAAAGAGGATTAGAATCCATGGTAAGCCTTGTAAAAGAGTTGTTAAAACACCACTTTCATTTACTTGAGTTAATATATCTCCTATTTGACTTGTCATTTCTCCTGTTCCACCAGCGGATAGGCCTCCACTCGTAAATAGTCTAAATAAGACAGCAATGATAGCATATAAGACTAAGAGAACACCTTGTAAGACAACAAATATGGTTGATGAGAACACTTTAGATAGAAAATGAGTTTGGGGAGAAACGTTAGAGATAATTATTTCCATACTTCTTGTGGTTTTCTCATCGTTTACTTCGGAACCAATCATTTGAACTAATGTAAGAATTAGGAAGAAACAAGGTAAGATAAAGATCATAATAACACCTGCGGCAATTAAATCTTTATTGGCTTCGTTATCTACATCTGGATTAGTTAAAATGGTTTCGATTGTAGCTGGACTTGTTAAAGCTAGAATTTCTTCTTGGGTTAGTCCACTTTGTTCAATGGCAATTTCTTGTTTTAAACTGTTAATAGCACTTTGAATTAATTGATTACTTATCGTACCAATTTCATCAAAACTAATAATTTGTCCTTTTAAATAATTTGCCTGATCATATTGTAAAGATACTACAATTTTATTGTCGTCTTTTTCCAAACTTTCTTTTAAATTATCCAAGGTTTCAGAAGACTTTTCTACTTTGTAGTTTTTCATCTCACCTAAGGATTCAGCATAGGTTTCAAAATACAGAGCAAATTCATCATATCCGTTAACATTGTCTGAAACAATAATGGTAGTTTCGTTAGCAAAGTCCCCTCCAAAAAAGGTTACGATACGATCAATATTAACTAAAACGATTAATAAAATTAATAAAAAGATATTGACAGCTTTAAACCATTTGGTCTTAATTTTTTTATCAAGACTTTGTTTGGTTAAAAATTTTAATTTAGCCTTCATATGACTCACCTACTTTACTTAAGAATATTTCATTTAAGGTTGGATCTTCCACAGCAAATTTAGTTATATCCTTACCTTTTTTAACAATTTTAAAGACATCATCGATATATTCATCAGACTCAATTTTAACAATAAGTTCTTCAGCTGTTTCTTCCACACTTACTACTCCTTTTAAAGAAGAAATAGCCTCTTTGTCGACATTACCAATGATATGAATATTTTTACGACGATACTCCTTTTTGATTTCTTTTAAGTTACCAGATAAAACAGATTTTCCCTTTACTAAAATAACTAACTTTTCACAGAATAATTCAACGTGTTCCATCCGATGGGAAGAAAAAATAATACTACTCCCCCTTTTTTTAAACTCTTTAATGGCATCCATAAACATTTCGACATTAATTGGATCTAATCCTGAAAACGGTTCATCTAAGATTAATAGTTTAGGATTATTAATGACAGCTGAAATAAATTGAACTTTTTGCTGATTTCCTTTAGAAAGTTCTTTTATTTTACGGTCTTTATATTCGGTAATATGAAACCTTTCTAACCACTCATCTAGGCTTTTTAAGATTTCTTCTTCTTTCATTCCTTTTAAAACACCATAATAGATAATTTGTTCTTTAACCGTTAGTTTGGTTAATAAACTTCTCTCTTCTGTTAAAAAACCTATTTCATCGGTTACACTATAATCGATTGGTTTTCCATTTAAAGTGATTTTACCACTTGTTGGTTCAAGTAAACCAATAATCATACGGAATGTTGTTGTTTTACCTGCACCATTTACACCTAGAAGGCCAAAAATCTCGCCGTCTTGAACTTCAAAAGATAAATGATCGACTGCTAAGTGTTTATCATAATACTTTGTAACATCTTCTACTTTTAACATAATTAACTCCCTTCTTCTCCATTATAAACGAACTTATTTCAAGCGTCCACTAATTTTTTAAAATTATAAATAAATTCTTAATTCTTGAGAATTATGGGAACTCTTTATATAATATAAGCGAAGAGAACAAAGAATTTGTGGAACTATTCCATCCCAAAGCGACACTTAAAAAAAGACAAAGGAAATGAGGTATATGAAAAACTAATGAAGAAGATTGAGCAATTAACCCAAGATGAAAAGTTTATGGGCTACTATGGTTTAGAAGAAAAACACAAATGGCATGCATCAAAAACAAATAGACTAGCTAAATCGACGTTAGAGAAAAAAATGGATATTGAAAACATCATATATGTAACAGGTCTAGCTAAAGAAGAGATCACGAGTTTAATGTGGTTTTGTCTTTGGTCAAAAATAATTCAAAAAAAGAAGACTACTCTAATTCGTCTTCCCAAGCATCAATAATTTCTTTTAAAAATTCTCCAATAGTATCTACTTTACAGTTAGCAAAGAAATTTTCTTCAAAATAATCATTATGGATCATATTATAAAGCATATCTTTATCTACTTCTTCTAAAATGTTTGCCATAGAGATATGACTGGTTTGTTTTAAATCATAAAGGTTTTGGCGTTGTTTGGTTTGAATTTCTTTTCGTTCACTAGGATACCCTGAAGCAAATTCGGTTTCGAATAAAGTAGTAAAAATTTGTTCCAGTTGAAATTCACTACCTATTCCAAAATATTTACCGAAAGGAATGGAGATGGCGTTGCCGGCATTAACTTTGACAAATAATTTAGCATCGACGGCGTCACTAATTAAACCACAGTAAACATTGGGCATAGCATTAGAAGAAATGCAAGCGCCTTGACCTGAAGCACAGCCAGTAATGACAAAATCAACGGCATGACTATTTAAAAGGATTCCAGTTAATACGCCTAAGCCAACATAGTCTAAAGATGAGTCTTTATCTTCACTAACACCATAGTTATATACTTCATGGCCATATTTTGAAGCTACTCTTTCTAAAACATTGTAGATAAATTCATTTTTCTTTTTTTGACTGTTTTCATTAATTAAAGCTATTTTCATTTTCTCCACTTCCTATTCTTTTTTTAGTATATCAAATAAATCGCTTATGAGCAAACTTTGATTTTTGTTAAAACGTAATCATGTTTTATTTGGTCATAGGTGCTATGACAATACGGACAGAATCCACTATCATCAACATCAAGGCTGGCTCCACAGGTTGGGCATTGTCTGACTATATTTGTTTTTTTTACATTTTTTTTCTTAGTAAAAGTAAGACGATAAAGCACATCAATACGGTAAGAATTATTTCCTCTTGTCACTTCACCAGTTTCTAAACTCAAGTAATAGTCCATATAACGAGAGTGTAAGATTACTGTTAGTTCGTAAGCACTTTCCGTTTTTTCGATACTTTCAAGACGACTTGTCTTAACGTTTAACTCGTCATACATGTGTCTTTCATGATTTCGTTTGTCTTGTTCTAAGGCTTCGGCAAATTGATGATATATTTCATCACTCATAAAATGTTTTACTTCTTCTAAATTATCTAGAGTAATGGCACTGAAAATTTTAATAAACATATTATTAATTTTTGTTAAAAACATAGCTTCATTAAAGGTATTATCTATCTTTTTAAATTCTTCTTTTGTCATTTACAATTCCTTTCTTATTTTAATTTTTACGACTTATTTATATTTGTCTTTTTACTCAAGACAAATTCTTCGTTAGCATAAGTGAGTTTACTTCGACAGTATGGACAAGTTTTTACACCACTCTCTATCTCGGCTCCACATTTTGGACATTTTAAATTTTGGGTATTTTCTTTGGCTTTGACGAAGGTCATAACATAGTTATTGGTAAGACGTCTTTTATCTGTACCACGAGTTACTTTCTTTGTCTGAGTATTAATTACATAATCATAGAAAGTTATTTTCATATACACGGTTAACGTGATAAACTGATCATCTTCAATTAAACGAGTTACTTTCGCATCTAATAATTCAAAATCACTCATGATATTCTGGCCTTTTTTTAGTTTTAAGGTTTCAAGCTGAGTTTTATAACTATTATAAAGTTCATTGGTACAAAGTTTACTTAATGCATCATAATCAAAGTTCATCCAAGCTTCTTGAATATCTATAAATTTTTGATAAGTCATCTTTTTTAGACTTTCTAAAGTTTCATTAGGCAAGATATTTGTGATCTTCTCACTATCAATATCATTAAATTTTACCTCTACTTTATTTTTTCCTTTTTTCTCTCTTTTATAAATCATTAAAAATATAGCAAGGTAAAAGATAATTAAAATAATAACTACTGAGCTTAGATCACCGCTGCTACTACCTCCGGAGCTACTCCAAGAAGATCCACCCCAAGAGGATCCACCACTCCAAGAGGATCCACCGGAATCATAACTGCTGTCCCAACCTGAGTCTGCTTTGACCGAAAAATTTATCGTTAGAATGCTAAATACAATTAAAAAAACACTTACTAGTTTGACTAGTTTTAAACTCTTCTTTTTCATTTTCTCATCCTTCTTTTTTTCTGGGAATAAAATGTTTAATTACTTTGAATTTCTTCCCATTTTTTAAATATAAATAACCTAAAATACTAAAGACAAACGCTCCTAAAAAGTTAACAAATAAATCTTGCATGGTATCATTTAAACCAATATCTAAGTAGCCATCTAATTCATATAAAGGAGCACCCTTTTCATCTAGCATAATTGTTTTATCAATCGGACCAATAGAATATACTTGATTGGAATTGTTTGGATCAAAGGTTACACTTGAAATTTGATTTACGACAGTGTCTTTTTGCATATCAATAGATAGAATATGATCCGCTGCATATTCATAAAATTCCCAAACTACACCAACGGTCATAGAAAAGCAGAATGCTACTAAGGCGACAAATATCGGGGAAAGATTAAAGGTATCAGCCTTCTCATTTAAAAAATTGATTAAGGAAAAACCAATCGCGGCACAAAGAAAACCGTTTATGGTATGCAAAATGGTATCAAAGTTTGTAAATAAACCATAGAAGTTATTGATTTCACCTAAAATTTCAGCTGAAAAAATAAAAAGAAAAATGAGAACTTCTAAAGCGTCTGGTAAATCTATTTTAAACTTTTTTTGAAAAAAGATTGGTAAGACAAGAAGGAATAATGATAATATACAAAGAATAGCATTCCAAATATTGCCAAGGATTATTTCACGAATCATACAGAGAATAACCAGAAATCTTAAGACAAAATATACGGTTATGGATACTTTACTACTCTCTTTAAATCTTTCTTTTAGTTTTTGTTTAGGCATATACTTCACCTTTTTCCTACTTTATTCATTTACTATTCTCTTAGATTATATCGAGAAGTTAAAAACATTGCAAGAAAAAAAGCGAAGGTTATTCGCTTGTTAATAAGGATTTATAGTTATCCAAGTTTTCAAGATTTTCATATTGGTTCGTTATTGTTTCACGTATTTCCATACCATCTGAAGATGAATAGCCTGAGAAATCTTCTTCTCCAATGATAAAGAATGGCACACTTCTTGAACCGGTTTCTTCACCAAATTTGCTTAAGAATTTATCCATAATTTGACCATTTTCTTCATTTTCCCATACTTCAAAAGCATAGATACGAACCATATCACCAAAGTCTTTTCTTATGCTATCTAAATAGTTTAAAAGTTCTTCGCAGTGAGGACAAGTACTTCCAAAAAACACATAGATATTTAGTTTATCGGTTTCATAATTAATATCTGATAATTTGGCATTTTTATTTAAATACTCCTTATTTGACATTGTTAGAAAAACTAAACTTCCTGCAAATGCTAAGACTAAAACTACGCCTGCAATAATAAATCCTTTTTTCATTTAAAACTCCACGTACCTTTCTGTATTATATATTGTACCGTCGATTTCAATGAGAACTTGATATCTTCCTTTTAACCCTTTTTCATTAATATATTGAGTTACAACAATACCATTTTCTGTTTCTTCTTCGGTAAATATATCGACGCATAATGCGGTGTAAGGTTTTTTACTTACTCTAACATTATAATACAGATAAGATACATTTTGGTATAAAATTACATTTACTTTGTTTTCTCTTTTAAATCTTCCACTTACAACTAAGCGATCAATTTCTTTAGTAATCGTGATTTCATGGGAATTATAAGTATCATCTATTTGTTTTGTAAACAGATTTAAACCGAACTTTTTGTCTGTCACCTTCGTTTCACCTAAGTCTCCTACTCTCTCTGGAGTCGTTAATGTAAAGGTTTCTTCGTCAGCATAAAGGCTCATTTTTTCAACACGATAGTTATTCGTTGGTAAAGTGATTTCAAATACGACTTTATTATTTAACAGTTCAACTGTATCTGATACTAAAGTTGTATTTTCAGAGAATCCAGCTGGTTGATTTGAGTTTTCACCATCAACATAGACAATTCCACCTGAATGAATAATATAATGATCTTTTGCTAGGTAGTCCACATCTGAAATGTATGGAGAATAAAAATCGCTTCCTCTTTCTTTGCCATATTCAAAAACTTGTTCAATAGTCATTTTTTCTGTATCAATTTTATACATAACACCACGACTATAGGACTTTGAAGCTGGAACATATTCATCTTTATTTTTGGATTTATTATTACCATTATCAAATATAAAAACATAGCCTTCTGGAGTAATCATCGCGGCATGTTGACTCCATTGCCATTCGAAGTCATCACCAACTGGAGTAAAGAAATATTTTTGATAGTCTTCGCTCCAATTGGTCGGATCACCAATAATCCAGTTTAATTCTCCTGTATCATAATCGATGTTAATGACAGCATCTTGATGACGACCAGATAAAGTTATAGAGTTTGTATTTTTGTCATACCATACAGAGTTATTATGAAACCAATCGTACTCTGACCAGTTTTCACTTTTGCCATCTTCTTCATTTAAGATGTCTTTTAAATCAAATCTTTTTACTATTTCGCCTGTATTTCTATCTATTTCAACAATATAGTCTTCGACTGTTCCTTCATCACTGGCAAAGTTATCACTTGCTACTAAGAAATTCCCATTTTCCATTTCAAAGTAATCATGATGATATCCGCCTTCTAAACTGTATTCTTTATAAATTTTACCAAGCAAATCGATTTCATATAAACCAGTCATGTAATAAGGACTATTAATTAGTCTTTCGGTACTAACAAGTAAATGGCCATTATCTAGGCGATTAATTTCCCAGATAGCATAAATATTTAGATACCATCTTACATCACCATTGACATCATATGCGACGGTGTACCCACTACTAGATGGGGTAAAAAAGTATAAATCGTTAGATAATTTACTTTTGTCTGCCGTTATATCGGTTGGTAAAATCATGTCTTCAGGTAAAGCTTCTGTTTTAATTGTTATGGTCTTTTTAACACCTTCATATTCAATTGTAACTTCGTTTTCAGTATCGGCATATAAACCATAGATAGGAAGATAGTGTTCAGTTTTGCTTTCAAACGTATGTGAATATGTTGTTAAGTTGTCTTTTCCTTTGATTGTCACTTTAGGACTAACAGCACTCTCTGTTTCGAAAGTGATTAATGCCGTCAATGGTGAGATACCATAAGGATTAAGATAAATATTAGGTTCATCAATTGTAGCACCTTCTACTTTAAATTCTTTTTCTTGTTTTATTTGAGTTTCTATCAAACTTACTGTTTGATCGACTTCTTCGGTAGCCGTATTTTTTATTTCTAAAACTACACCAATGCATAATAAAAGAAATAATATTCCAGCTATCCCAATAATAATTATTTGTTTTCGTTTCATTTTACTTTCCACCTCCCTTTCAGTTTAACAAAAAAGATTCTATTCTTCTAGAAATTTGCGGTTGAAAAAACTCAACTTGTGGTTGAGTTGTTCCAATTTATATTATTCCTTCCCAAGAAGGATCGGTTGGTTTATTGGCAGGACAACCAGAAAACATGCCACTAACATTTGCATTATTCGCATAGACAAAATTGTTTCCATAAGTTATATTATTTAAACTAGATGACCTATAAAACATATCACTCATATCCGTGACATTTGAGGTATCAAAACTACTTAGATCTAATTCTATTAAAGATTCCATAGCAAAAAACATAGAATTCATATTTGCAACATTCGAGGTGTCAAATGAGCTTAGATCTAAAGCTGTTAAAGAAGACATAACATAAAACATATCACTCATATCTGTTACATTAGAAGTATCAAAACTACTTAAATCTAATTCGGTTAAGGATGACACATTATAAAACATATAACTCATATTTGTGACATTCGAGGTATCAAAATGGCTTAAATCTAAAGTGGTTAAATTCGTATCACGAAACATATAACTCATATCTGTAACATTTGAGGTGTCAAACGAACTTAAATTTAAAGTAGTTAAGGCAGACCCATTGGCCATACAAAACATATAACTCATATCCGTGACATTCGAGGTATCAAATGAACTTAAATCTAATTCGGTTAAGGATGACATCCAACTAAACATATCACTCATATTGGTTACATAGCTTGTGTCTAGATTTTGAAGATTATTAATTTCTGTTAAATTCCCAAACAATCCAAATAACCATGAACTATCATAATTGGCATACACTTTACCATTAGACTGAATATACATATCATAAGCTGGAATAGATTCTTGAGTCACAGGACTTTGAACTGTACCATTTTCAACTAAATAGGCCATGACACTATTATCTTGATTTGCTGAAATATCATATATGTATGTTGCATCCTCTTTGGGGTTTAAAGTACTTTCAAATGTAATTGTTTTGATATTTAGATTATGTTGCCAAAAGGAATCACTAATGATTTGCATTGTATCTGGATTAATATCTCCTTCTCCAGTTTCTGGATCAATAGTAAAATCTTTAGCCATGATCATATTACTTGGTGCCTCTCTATAAGTGCTTATAATAGAGATCTTACCATTATATGTAGCATTCATAACTTCATCAATAACTGGTGTATCATAATCTAACCATAATCTTAACTCAAAAGTTTTACTCGTCTTTCCTTGAATAATTCCGGTATCTAATTTATACGCTTTTATAGCCCCATCAATTGTAGTACCCACTTCATAGTCACTTGTTAAGTTATTCGTACTAATATTACTACTATCTGTCTCAATCAAGTTAGCTTTAAGGTATTCTTCAGGTAATACTTTGACTCCACTATCTTGACTCATTGTCTCTAAGTTAATTTGATAACTTGCTGGTCCATCACATGTATTTTCTATTGTAAAGGTATATGGAGTTAATGAGGAGCCTTCACTATCCGTAATGGGATAAGCTTTTTGTAAGTTAATATCATTACTATCTACAAAAGTAATATTAAAACAATCTGTAGTTACAACATTAGTGCACTTTGTTGTAATGTAAGCTGCCAATAAGCGTATGATACACCTACAAATACACAAATAAGAAGAACTATTCCTCCAATAAGAAAATATCTACTTTTATCTCTCATCATCACTTTCACTACCCTTCTACGACATATGGATTATTAGCTGTTCCATCACCACTAGTTAAGCTATTTGCCTTTAGATTTATAACGGGCCTTACACCGCTCGAGCTACCCACGTAGTAGTTGTCGCTCGCATAACTGTTCGAATAGACGAAGCGAACAGTCGCATTGCTGCCCGAGAAGTAGTTGGGCGACATGGTCCAATATTCATTTCCAGTATATAAATAATAACCGTAATTAGTATAGTTATGTCCTCCAACTAAATAAACCTCATCGGTATTCACAAGTCCGATTGGATAGGTTAAATCCCCATTACCTGTTTCTTCATCATCTACTGTAAATCGATCATTTTGATTTGAACATGTAAGTCGTATTCCATTACTTGAACTAGACCATCGATATTGAGTATAACTTGTACCTATACCCGTTCCACTAAAAACACTTCGATCATTACAAAATAAGGTATCGCTGACATAACTTGATAAACCCTTATCCTCAATATTTATTTTATACCAATTATCTAAATAAGTTTTAATCGTACTATCATTCGTGTTGGCATGGGTTGCCTCATAAGTAGTTGAGCCCGGTGTTCCATACATATAGCCTACATACGCGTTGTTATCAGAACGTGAATTATAACGACTTGTTCCTATTTGAGTATAATCCGTACTTCCATCATTATAGCCATTTTTTAAAATATCACTTTTATTTGATAAAGCATCAATGACACTGGCATCTCCGGCATAAATCATTCTTATACTTCCATCTCCATTGATTCTTAAGATTCGCCAGTAATACCCAGCAAACTTTACCCAGTTGTTTTCTACATTACCACGATAGTAATAAGAAGTACCATAGTCATCTGGGGCACTGCAAAGATATCCGTTATTTTTTTCTTCATCTGTCACTTGAACTGTTCCATCTGCATTCACCGTTGGACATCCTTCGGTATCTACATCTGCTAAGATACTACATTGAATAGAATCTTCTCCATACTCTTCTATACATTGTTCATAGGCTGTTGGCATATGGTCTATGTAACTGGCAATGATGGTGATTTTACTGTTGAATACTTTGTTCATTGAATCTGTGTCATTTGCTGTTACATTTTCATCCATCCATAATCTTAAGTTGTATGTCACACTTTCATTGTGGTCTAAATAGCCTGTTGTTAGTTTGAATGATGTTGTTGCATTATCTAGTGTTGGTTGAATTACTTCATTAGAAGAGAGTAAGACTGGTGTGTTATCACCTAACATAACTTTTAAATAACTATAGTTTGTTAGAGTAGAATCATTTATGACTTCTAGGTTGATTTGATAAGATGCATAGGAAGAACATTGATTGGTTATGGTAAATGTATATGGTGTTAAAGTCTTTCCTTCTTCATCAGTTATGGGATAAGCTTTATTTAAAGATATAGCTTCTGTATCTTCTTTAAAAGTGATATTGAAACAATCTGTCGCGACAACATTGGTATTTGTTTGTTGAAAGTTTAAGATCCAAGCAGCAAAAGATACACCTGCTATAACACAAATTAATGAAACAATTCCTATAATCAAATAAACATTCTTTTTCTTCATAGACTACTCACTCCTACTACTTTTTATTATGCTAAGTAACTATCGTATTTATTACGATAATTATTATATCAAAAAACAACTGTAAAGTAAATTTACAATTGTTTGACATTGTTGGTTGTTTATTTTTTGTCGGTAGAACCTATACCACCCTTGCGAATACCTTCGGCTTTGTCATCATCGGTAATTAAGAACTTTTGGAAAATTACTTGACCTATGACGTCTCCTTTTTTTATTTCAATATCATGATCTGAGCAGTTAAAATATTGAAAGAAAAAATGGCCATCATTGCTTTCGTTTCCATAGTAATCGGCATCAATAATACCAATGCTATTAGCCATTAATAAACCTTTTTTAGGGCCTGATGAACGATTAATTAACATATAATATTCATCTTCCATACAATAGGCTTTTAGACCGGTTGGAATTAAGGTTGGTTTAATACCTGGTGTGAATTTTGGAATAATTACATCCTCTGCTGCTTCGACATCATAACCAGCCGAATATTTTGTTTTACGAACTGGCAGATGAATATCTTTATCTTCATATCCTTTAACAATTTCAAATCCTCTTTGTTTCATATACTCCTCTTTCTATGCTTTTTGAAATACTTTATCTTCTACAGGAATTTCAATTACTTTATGTTCTTTTAAACTTTGTTTTACATCAATAATACGTTGGTTTGAACTTCCTCTAAAGATTAAGCCTTTGTTATGCAAACTCTCGATGAATCTACCATCAACTAATACATCTAAGTAAGATAAAACTTCTTTAGTGAAGTCATATTTAGGAACCATAAGATCCAATATTTCTTTATCAAATAGATAACCTGTATAACACCATATGTCTTTTTCTGGATAAGTTTCTTTTACTTTTTTTAGTAAAGGAAGGATACCTTTTTGATTTTCTGGGTACATTGGCTCTCCTCCTAATAAGGTTAAGCCATTAATATAAGATGGTTTTAAGAGTTCAATAATTTCATCTATTGTTTCTTTTGTAAACGGTTTACCATAGTGATAGTCCCAAGCTTCTTCATTAAAACAGTT
This sequence comes from uncultured Bacilli bacterium, assembly GCA_944355355.1. Taxonomy (GTDB): domain Bacteria; phylum Bacillota_I; class Bacilli_A; order RF39; family UBA660; genus Ventrenecus. The sequence goes on along the minus strand of CALVQE010000014.1, from coordinate 9,172 downwards.
TGGGCAGTGATGAGGGCATCCACTTACAAATAAGGATACCCTCACCCCTTTACCGTTAGCAATATCGTAATTTTTTATATCTGCGTAGTACATGTTTACCTCTTATATTATAAATGAGTTACACGAGCTTTAATTTCTTTTGTTTTTCCAACATTCCAGAAATTTTCACCTAAGTATCCACAGGTTCTTCTCGCTACGTTCATTTTATTTTTATCTTTATTGTGGCAATTTGGACATTCCCATTCTAAGTCATCATTAATCATGATCTCACCTGTATAACCACAGACATGACAGTAATCTGATTTTGTATTAAATTCAGCATATTGAATGTTATCATAGATGAATTTTACGACTTCTTCCATAGCTTCTAGGTTATGTTCCATATTTGGTACTTCAACATAGGAAATACAGCCTCCACTTGATATTGGTTGGAATTGACTTTCAAATTTAAATTTTGTAAAGGCATCAATTTTTTCACGAACATCAACATGATAGCTATTTGTATAGTAACCCTTGTCGGTAACATCTTTAATTGTTCCAAATTTTTCTTTATCGATTCTGGCAAAGCGATAGCAAAGACTTTCGGCTGGAGTTCCATATAGGGCAAAACCAAGACCAGTTTCCTTTTTCCAAGTATCTACTTTGTCTCTTAAGTGATGCATTAATTTTAAGGCAAATTTTTCTCCTTCTGGTTCAGTATGTGGAACACCGCGCATTAACATTGTTGTTTCATAAATTCCTATATAACCTAAAGAGATTGTTGAATAACAGCTATTCAAGTATTTATCTATTTTTTCGCCTTTTTTTAGTCTAGCTATAGCTCCATATTGCCAGTGAATAGGACTTATGTCACTAGTTGTCCCAAGAAGAGCTTCATGACGACATAGTAAAGCTTCTTTACATAATTCAAGGCGTTCATCTAATAAACTCCAGAATTTTTCTTCATCACGCTCAGCAACGATCGCTACTTGAGGAAGATTGATGGAAACAACACCTTGGTTGAAACGTCCTTCAAATTTATAGTTGCCATTTTCATCTTTCCAAGGGGATAAGAAACTACGGCAACCCATTGGACTGAAGACATTTCCTTCATAGTTCTTGCGCATTTCTTTGGCACTTATATAATCTGGATACATTCTTTTGGCTGAGCATTTAATGGCTAGACGAGTTAAATAGTCATACTTACCGCCTTTTAAGCAGTTGTTTTCATCTAGGACATACACAAGTTTTGGGAATGCTGGCGTAACATATACACCTTTTTCGTTCTTAATTCCTTGTAATCTTTGACGAATAACTTCTTCAAAAATCATGGCATTTTCTTCAATATATTCATCATCGTCTTTTAGATGCATAAATAAAGTTACAAATGGAGATTGACCGTTCGTTGTCATCAAAGTATTAATTTGATATTGAATGGTTTGAACACCAGCTTTAACCTCATTTTTTAAACGATCCATTACCATTTCATCAAGTTCTTTTTTACTTAATTTCTTTTTGACATCGTCTTCGATTTGATTATAGAATTTTTCTTTCGTTAACCGAACATATTTTCCTAAATGAGATAAGTCAACAGATTGACCACCGTATTGGTTTGAAGCAACTGCAGCGATGATTTGAGTTGTAACGGTACAAGCAACTTGAAAACTTTTTGGTGATTCAATCATTTTACCGTTCATAACGGTTCCGTTATCTAACATATCCCCTATGTTAATTAAACAACAGTTAAAAATTGGTTGAATGAAGTAGTCTGCATCATGGAAATGCAATATTCCTTCATCATGTGCTTTGCTGATTTTTTCAGGAAGCAAAATTCTTCTTGTTAAATCTCTTGATACTTCACCAGCAATGTAATCTCTTTGAGTACTAGCAAGAGTCGTACTTTTATTGGAATTTTCTTCAGCTAATTCTTTATTTGCATTTTTTATTAGGCTTAGTATGGATTCGTCTGTTGTATTTGACTTTCTTACTAAAGCTCTCGTATAACGATACGTAATGTATTCTTTGGCTAGTTTAAATTTTCTTAAACTCATCAATTTTTCTTCAATAATATCTTGAATGTCTTCGACTAAAATTCTCTTTTTATTCAGTTTTTCAATATATTTAATGATATTTTCAATTTGCGTATCATTTACTCTATCTTCTTCTTCGACACAGATATTTGCTTTGCCTATGGCAATTCTAATTTTTTCACGGTCAAAATCAACGATTTTTCCATCTCTTTTAATTACTTTCATTTTTTATACACTCCTTAATCTCACGTACTCATGATATCTAGTTTTCACTTTTTTGTCTGTTGCAATTGCAACAAAAAAGCAATATAATCAAATTAGAAAAAATGAGGTGAGTTAGAATGCCTATTATTCCGAATATTTATCAAAATTTTGATGACAAGATGCGACGTAAACTTTACAATATTTTGTCAGCTAAGACTATTTTGTATAAAGCTAATCAAATGATTTCTTATTCAATGGGAAAAAGAAATGTTATTGGTATTGTGGAACAAGGACAAGCTAGGATGATCCGTTATGAGTATACGGGTGAGCGAGCAATTTTAGATGAGTTTAATGAGGGAGATATTTTCTCGGATATGTTTGTTGAAAGTGGTTTTAGTGAACTTTCGGTAGAGGCTATTACTAATTGTACTGTGACATTTATCGATTATGAAGAGATGATTAGTAAAGCAGAAAGTAGCAAGTTAGCTTTGCAGTTTTTAAATAATTTTATTCATGTCATTAATCATACTTTAGTAAAAAGAAATGAACGAATTGAGCTTTTAACGACGAGGACTATCCGCAATAAACTGTTATCTTATTTTGAGTTGCAAGCTAAAAAAAATAATTCTAAAACGTTTAATTTAAAGTATTCTTATACGGATTTGGCTGATTATTTAGCAGTAGATCGCAGTGCGCTTATGCGAGAGCTTAAAAGTTTAAAAGAGGAAAAGTTTATTTTAGACGTTAATAAAAAAATTACTCTACTTTACTAGGGTCTTTTTTAGCTTTTTCATTAGATGTTACTTTATTCTTTGGAAGTATGAACAAAAAGACTTGACGCCAATTCATATTTTTGATTAAAATAGTAATACTTTGCTTTAATTAGAAAGGAAGTTTTTTATGGCAACAAAAAAAGATTCAAATCAAATTAGTTTAAATTGGGAACAATATTCTCATCCTTTAGGGGAACAGGTAAAAAGGCAGATCAGCGTTTATCAAGCTCAGTTTAATAATCCAAGTGTGCCTACCCAAACTCTTTTTGAGGCATCTTCTTATTTTGAACATTTATTAGCAATGTCTAAGGAAGAGTATCGTGCTTTAGGAATTGTTTATTCTGTACGTATGCAAATTATTAATTGTTTAACAGAGTTACTTGTTTGGCTAAGTTATGTTGATCAAGAAAAGTTTTATAATTTAGCGGATTTATTTTTTGAACGTTGTGAGGAGTTGTTTGCTTATTCTGCTTCTAAAGAGTATGATGAGTTAGATCAAGGAACGATCGGACTTGTCCGGAGCCTTTATCTTTCTATGACACATAAGAAGAGAGTTCAAGCTTTAAAAAAAGAAAGAAGACGGTAGTTTAACTGTCTTCTCTTTTTGGGTCTACAAGTATTTTGATTGCTCCATCTTTACCACTTGTTAAGCGTTTAAAGGCATCTTCTACTTCTTCTAAGGAAACAATATCATCAATAAATTTTGTTACTTCAATTTCTTTTAAAGATAACAAATCAATACAGGTTTCAAATTCTTCTTTTGTGTATGCAATTGCACCTTTCATTGTCAATTCTTTCATTACAGCTAAAACGGTTGGAATGCTAATATTTTCAGTGGCTACGCCTACTAAGACAATGGTTCCACCATTTTTAACGACGGCTAGTGCTGTAGATACTGCTGAAGCGTTACCGGAGCAATCGATAACGCAGTCAAAGTTTTCTTTGGCTAAGGAGACTAAACAGTTATCTTCTTTGGCATTAAACCATTTGTCGGCCACTTTTAATGACACTGCCTTTTGACCACGATTAGGGTTTGTTTCGGAAACGGCGACAAAACTTGCTCCATCTTTTTTAGCAAACATTGCCGATAATAAGCCAATAATTCCACCGCCAACAATTAAGATTCTTTGACCAATTGTTATTTGAGCTAAGTTGATCGCATGAAGGGCTACAGCTGTTGGTTCTACTAAGGCAACTTCATTGTCTGTAACATTATCTGGAACTTTAATGACCATATCTGGACGAATAGCTATTGTTTTTGTTAAGCCACCAGGATTATCTAAAGATAATCCTATTGCAGAACTCCACGTTTCAGGGCAATATTGTACATTTCCTTTTTGACAAGCTTCACATTTACCACATGGACTGATCGGTAAAGCGGTGATGCGATCATTTGGTTTTAAGTCTCTTCTTGAACCAGGGTCTTTAACGATCCCACAAAATTCATGACCCATGATTAAGCCAACGGGTGATCCTCCTTCAAAATAGTGTAAGTCTGAGCCACATATTCCAGTTTTTACAACGTTCACAACTACTTTTCCTTCGATACTTATTGGTTCTTCAATTTCTTTTGTTTCTAAACTGCGTTTTCCTTTGATTGCTACTGCTTTCATTTATAATACTCCCTCTATTCTACTGTTATTTTATCACATTTTTAGATAGTTTTCTAAAAATTTTAAAATACCGTGTTCTTCGTTTGAAGTGGTTTGATATTTAGCTACTTTTTTTACTTCTTCTAAAGCATTTCCCATAGCAACACTTACAGGAAGTTTACTAAGCATTTCTAAATCGTTTAAACCATCCCCGAAAGCAATAATGTCTGTTAATTCTATGTTGTTTTTTTCAGCTAATATTTTTATCATTGTATATTTGTTTTGGTTTTGATTTGTTATAAACAACCAACGATATGTTTTTTTAGAGTCTTGCATTGTTCTAATGGATACATCAGGCATGTATTTAGAAAGTATTTGTTTATATGATTCTATCCACTTATCTTGATGCAAATACAGAGCAATTTGGGTTATGTCTGTTAAAGATGCAATTTGTTTGGCTGGTATTCTTTGTTCATAAAATGTTGAGGCTGTCTGAGCTCCGATAGAATATAAAATCTTTTCACTAAAGAAATCTACTTGTTTAAAAGAGGTTGAAAGTTTACCAATAAGTTTTAAAATATGGTCATTTAAAGTACTTTTTCGAAGAACTTTATGGCTTTCTACTTCATAGATTAATGTTCCGGAACTTGCGATGATGAAATTTGCAAAGTAGGCATTGTCCGTTACTTTTAGGGCTGAAGGCAGAATACGACCCGTCGCGATGACGATAATGTAACCTTCTTCTTTAAGTTTTTTTAAATATTCTGTGGTCAGAAAGTCATATTGTTTTTCTTTATTTAAGAGTGTACCATCTAAGTCTACTACAATCATTCTTTTCATTATAATCCCCTTCTTATAGAAAAAAGCTAAGATTGTTTCTTAGTTTTCTTTGCTTTTTTGGTATAAAACCATACTACTCCGACAATAAAAAGAATAATAAGTAGAATTACAACAAGATGAGAATACTGATCGAGTATAGATACGATGTCAGTCCATCTTTCACCAACCTTGCTACCTACAAAGATTAAAACGGTATTCCAAATTAAAGAACCAATTGTTGTATAGACTAAAAATTTAGGCATAGCCATTTCACTCATTCCAGCAGGAATAGAAATTAAACTACGAACAACAGGAATGAAACGACAAAAGAAGACTGTTTTATTTCCTTTGGTATCAAACCAGTGATCAGCACGTTCAATGTCCGATGCTTTTAATCTTAATATTTTACCAATTTTTCCAGAAACAATTTTCTTTAATCTTTCTTTGTTTAGAATCTTACCAATATAATAAAGAACAATAGCTCCCGCAACGGAACCTATCGTTGCAGCAATAGTCATGATCACAATATTTAAATTGGTATATGTAGTCATAAAACCGCCAAAAAGCAAAATGACTTCTGAAGGTATTGGAGGGAAAACATTTTCAATAAGTATTAGAAAAAATACTCCTAAATAACCAAATTGATTCATAATTGAAATTAAAAATTCTTCCATAGACGACCTCATTTCTTTATTAAGTATATCATGGTTTTTTCTTTCCATAAATATTTATTTACGTTTCATGTAGGGAATTTGATTATCCTTTGGTAAAGTTGTGATCACTTCGGTCTTTTTATTGTACGTAGAAGTTACAGTTAAACCAATATTTAAGTTCTTTTATAATATATAGGCTCATTCATACTTTGTAATGAACAGAGACTGTAAAATTTTTGTCAAACACACTTTAGAATGCTTTAGGAAGAAAGATGATTAAGCCAATAATTGCCGAAAAAATAGCAGCAATTAGAACTGCTCCTGCTGAGATATCTTTAGCTTTACGAGCAAGTTCATTTTTTTCTGGACTTACTAGATTTACAACCGTTTCTAAGGCTGTATTAAAAAGTTCAGCCATAATCGCTAGTCCGAAACAACATAGACAAGCGAGCCATTCAACTATGGAGATTTGATAGTATATACCGCATAAAATAACGATTAACATAATACCGCAGTGGACTTTGAGATTTCTTTCACTTTTTAAGGCTTCTTTGATACCTTGAAAAGCATAAACGAAGCTAAATAAAAACTTTTTCAAACTACTCACCTTCTATATTTCTATACCTTCATCGTCTAACGAAAGCACATTTATTAACCGGATATATTCATTTTCTAATTCTTCGGTTGCAAAATAGATTTGATCATATTCTATTTTCCAACCATTTTCGTTCTCTTTTAAGAAATTCAGAATATTCTTTATCTTATCTAAAACATCAGTTAAATCTTTTACGGATTCTTTGAGCGATTCATCGGGTTGATACTCTCCTTTGCCAAACATCAAGTCATGATAGTAATCTTCATAATAGGAATCTAGCTTTTTTTCTTTAATATAATTCATTATATGTGTTTCAGTAAATAATATAGTCGTTTCTTCTTCTAAATTTTTTAGTCTGCTCTTTTTCTTTTCAATGAATTTTAAAGATGATTCAAAGGCTGGTCCATCTTTTTTGAAATTATATATGGTTAAGAGGTTAACGATATTTTGGTCATATAGGATTTCATTAATTTCTTTATAACACTCGTATACATCTTGATAAAAAGTTTTAACAGCTTTTTCTACTTCTAAGTAATCCCCAGTTGTTACATACGTATTTATCTTTTTTTCTATTAAAATATCATTAATATAATCTTGATTCATAAGTATATCCATGGCGGCAATTTCTTCTTCTAAAAGTGCTTCTTGTTTAAAATCTTGAATTACAACTATGCCTACGGCTATGCCAAATAAACAGGCCACAATAAAAGCATATCTCAAAAATACTTTTTTCACTCAATCCCTCTTTTCTTTTATAAAGATATTATGGCTTCAATAAGAGATGTAACAAATTCTATAGTTTCATTTAACCATTTAATTCTTTGGTTTTTTGTTAAAATAATTTTAGCTAAACTAAACAGTCCTAGAAAGAATAGTCCAAGTAAAATAATACAGCCCCAAAGACCTTCGATTTGCCAGCAAAAGATATCTATTCCTAGTAAAATACTACTCAAAATAAGAAGAATGCCCCACATAAAACCATCTCTTTACATTTTTAGTATATCATTTTTCTAAATCTTTGCCAATTGAAAAGAATATGCCTTTTTGTTTTTAAAAATTTATTTTTGTCATTAGTTTTAATGCGATTTTTTCCTGGTTTGTAAAAACAGCCAATAGACTAACTTCTTTGGCTGTTTTACATTGTTACATTTAACTCTTCATTTTATTTATTGCTCATTTTTATCAAATAAAGCTTTCTTTAAAACTGGTCCTTGAAATTCATCTGGATTTATATATTTATGTTCATTAAAACTTAATACTATATCCTCAATTGTTTCAGTTGTAAATAAAAGGTTTGTTTCATCATCTATATCCGTTAATTTAACAGAAGGTATGTTTTGTTCATTATTACTTTTTAAAGTTTCCCATTCATTTATACAATATAGAACATTACCATCTTGATCAATGACCATAATATTTTTTTCTTTTGCTTCACAGTCGTGATATAAAATTGGACTAGTATTTTCCATAATCTTTGAAATATCAGATATATCTTGATTATTGATTAATGTCACCAATTTGTTATATTGCTCTGGAGATATAGAATACACTATAAACCTTGAAAAGGAAGAACCCTTTAAATATTCATATAAATTGCTAGACAAAACTTTAGTTTCACCTTTACTATTTATTATTAATTTATTTAATTCTTTTACATTAGATTGATCTAAATCAGATGTATTAGCCAAAATTTGTTGTTCCAACATTTTATATCTAGACAATCTATCATTAAATTGCTCTTTCTTTTTGGAAATTTGAGAAGCTAAATCTTTTGTATATGGTAAATAAATCAAAGTTTTATCACATAATTTTTTATTTTTCTGGGTAACAGCTTCTACTGCTTCTTCATAACTATCAAATACTTGGTCTACAAACTCTGAATTTGTACAAGTATAATTAAAAATATTAAAGGATGGCGTAACTCTCTCCCACCCATAATATTGTCCTTTTTGATATGGGAATACAACTTCATACTCTTTCTCATTTTCACCATTTTCTTTATATTTAGTTTTATCACTTAATAGATAACATTTAGATACTATATAACAAACCACAGCATAATTTCTTTCTAATTCATGTAATCCATGACTCCAACCCACCTGTTCTATAATTGGCATAGCGGCATATTTCACTGGATAATTATATTTCATAATGTAAACCTCCCTTAATCACTTATTATTTTAACATATTTATCGGATAGCTTCATCACTTTTATTAGTCTATCCTATAAATCATTTATGAAAGCATCTAATTTATCATTTTTTTAATCAAATTATGTCATAAAAAATCAGCCAAAGTGTGGACGGTTGTAATAGAATAATAAACACAGAAGAGAACGTCTATAATGAAGAAAGGAAAGTGAATAAAAATGAAAACAAATAAGAAAAATAAATTAATTAAAGTATTTGAAAACACTAATATCAGAACAAAATGGAATGCTGAGGAAGAAGAATTGATAAGCTCTAGTGATTTTCATAGGGCAACTCCCTCCTGATGAATCAAATTATATAACACAAACATATGTTTG
>CALVQE010000013.1 GCA_944355355.1 uncultured Bacilli bacterium | reverse complement strand
AATGGTGACTGTATCACCTGGTAGAATACGAATCATATTTACTCGCATTTTACCAGAAACGTAGGCCTCTACAGTATGTCCATTTGGAAGTTCTACTAAGTAATCTCCGCCTTTTAAGACAACGGTTACTTTTCCTTCCACTTCAATCTTATCAGACTTTGTATTGTTTGTTACTTGATGTTTATTTTTTACAACGTCTTTACTTTGTAAATTACTTTTACGATCATTTTTTTTCGCCATATTTTTTATTCTCCCGTTAATATTTCATATCCGTCTTTTGTTACACAAACGGTATGTTCAAAATGACATGATGGACTACCATCTTCGGTTACAACGGTCCAATCATTATCTAATAGGACTACATTTCGTTTTCCTAAGTTTAGCATTGGTTCAATTGCTATAACCATGCCTTCTTTTAATACTATTCCTGTACCTTTTTTTCCATAATTTGGAACTTCAGGATCTTCATGCATATCGGTTCCGATACCGTGCCCTACAAGTTCTTCGACAACAGATAAGCCATGACTATGAGCATACTTGCTTATCGCATAGCCTATGTCGCCTACCCTTGCTCCGGGTTTTACTACTTTAATACCTTCGTATAAAGCTTGTTCAGTATCTTCTACCATTTTTTTAATTCTTGGATCAACATCGCCAACGAGATAAGTTCTAGTCATATCAGATTCATAACCGGACTTTTTTACCGTAAAATCTAATTTAACGATATCACCGTTTTTTAATTTACGATTACCAGGTATGCCATGAACGACTTCATCATTGACACATATGCAAGCATTTGCCGGAAAACCTTCATAACCATAACAAGATGGAATTGCTCCATGACTTACAATGAAGTCACGAATTTTTTTATCAAGTTCTTTGGTTGTTATCCCAGGCTTGATATACTTTTCCATTTCTTTATGAGCAAGAAAGTTAATGTGTCCTGCTTCCTTCATTAGTTTAATCTCTCGTTCGCTTCTAATGTTCATCCACAATACTCCTTAAAGATTTGAGAGCCTCTGTTTGATCCACTTTGTTATTATAAAGCACCTTCAAACATCCTTTGGCTTTATAAAAAGCTAGTATAGGATTTACGCTCTCTTCATATTCATGATAACGAACCTCAAAGGATTCTAAGTTGTCATCACTGCGAGTTATTAAAGTGGCTCCACAGTCATCACAAACGTTATCAATTCTAGGTTGGAATTCTTTGATGATCGTGTTGTAGTTTTTATGACAATTTGGACAAACTTTTCTACCAACTACTCGGTCTACCAAAGTTGTTTTTTCTACATCTATTAATACCGCTACAACATTTAAAAACCCCAAACCGTTTAATATTATATCAAGTTTTTGCGCCTGTTGCAATGTTCTAGGCACACCATCTAAGACAAATGGTTGTGTTTTTGCAAGTTTTTTTAGCTTTTTTTCCACTAAATCTATAATGAGCTTATCATCGACTAGTTTTCCCGACTTCAAAAATTCTTTTAACTCTTCGTTTTCTTCTGCTTCTTCTCTTAATAAATCACCTGTAGATAAGTGAGTATATCCATAGTTATCCACTAGGTATTCACTAAAAGTTCCTTTCCCAGCAGCTGGGGGAGCAAGAAAAATTATGTTTTTCACTTGCTCATTCTCCGGTGAGAGTATTTTCGTGAAACCATACCACTTTGAATTTGTTTGTAGGTTTCAATGGCTACTCCAACAACAATTAATATTCCGGTTCCACCAATGGCTACAGATTGATCTAAGCCAGTTACGTTGGAAATCAATATTGGAAGTCCTGCTAAGACAGCTATGAAAAGACTACCTACTAATGTTAATTTGCCTACAACACTGTTAATATATTTTGTCGTCTCGGCACCAGGTCTAACACCAGGAATATATGCTCCACTTTTATTTAAGTCTTTGCTCATTTCTTCTGGGTTCATTGCCATGAATGTATAGAAATAACTAAAGAAGACAATTAAGGTAATGTAGAGTACAAAACCTGTTGGCGACGTGTATAAAATGTAGTTATTCACGAAGTCAATAGCACTTTGATTTCCTATAATGTTAACGATAATTGATGGAATTGTTAATAACATGGATGCAAAGATAACAGGCATTACACCAGCATAGTTGATTTTTAATGGTAAGTATGATTCTTTTGCTTTGTATGCGCTTACTGTTTTATTGGCATATTGAATTGGAATTCTTCGTTCTGCTAATGTTATCCACACGATACCAACAATAACAAGTAGATACATTAATAAATATAGAATGAAGAAGATAATTCCTATCCAATCTGCATAAGTCGCACTTGTTACAAAGACATTGTATGCTCCTGTGAATACAGAAGGAAGACTAAGAATAATACTTGCCATGATGAGTAAGGATTGCCCATTACCAATTCCTTTATTTGTGATTTGGTCTCCTAACCATAATAGGAAGGCAGTTCCTGCACTCATTACTAGTGTAATTTTTAAAACCATGTCAACTTCTTTTACACCAAGAAGGAAAACTGTTAGAACATAGGATTGAATAAAGGCTAAAGCAATACCAAGATATCTGGTGATGCGGTTAATCTTTTGACGCCCAACATATCCTTGTTCTTTAAGCTCTTTAAAGTATGGAATAATATCCATTGTTAATAACTGAGTAATAATTGATGCATTAATGTAAGGGGTAACACCTAGACCAAAGATGGAGAATCTTTCAAATCCACCACCACTCATTAGATTAAATATTCCTAGGAATCCTAACTCACCATAAAGAGTACTGAGCCAAGGAGTGGCCCAAACAATGGTAATTCCTGTTCCTATACAATATAGTCCTAAAACAAGTAAGGTGAAGGCAATTCTTTTTCTTAAGTCTTTTACATCTTTTGAAAAGAATCTAGATAACCCTTGCTTCATGTTAAATCACCTCAGTTTTTCCACCTGCATTTTCAATTTTAGTCACAGCGACACTAGAAAATCTATTTGCTTTAACTGTTAATTTCTTTGTTAATTCGCCGTTTGCTAAAACCTTAACACCATTTAATTGTTTTTTGATGATTCCTTTTTCTTTTAATACTTCTGGAGTTACAACATCTCCATCATTAAAGTATTTTTCTAAATCACTTAAGTTAATTACTGCATATTTTGTTTCAAAACGTGTGTTTTTAAAACCTCTTTTTGGCAATCTTCTATATAAAGGAGATTGTCCACCTTGGAACCATGCAGAAATGCTAGCTCCACTTCTGGCTTTTTGTCCTTTTTCACCATGGGTTGAAGTTTTACCCATACCAGAACCTGGTCCACGACCTACACGTTTTGTAACTTTAAGTTCTTTTGTTTTTGGTAAACTCTCTAATCTCATATTATAACTCCTCTACTTTCTTTCCACGTAAAGCAGCTATTTTTGCTGGAGTACGAACTGATTTTAAAGCTTCTAAAGTAGCTTTAGCTACATTAACTTGAGTATTGCTGCCCAAGCTTTTTGAAACGATATCTTTAACACCAGCAAGTTCTAGAACAGCACGAGCTGCTCCACCGGCAATGACACCAGTACCTTCTTTAGCAGGTTTTACTAATACGATAGCACGGCCAATTTTACCAGTTGCTTCATGAGGAATAGTACGATTGTTTTCAAGGGCAACACGAACAACGTTTTTATTTGCAGCTTTACTTGCTTTAGCAATTGCATCGTTTACTTCGTTTGCTTTTCCTGTTCCAATACCAACTAATCCTTTACGGTTACCAACTACAACAGTTGCAGAAAAACGGAAATGTCTACCACCTTTTGTAACTTTGGTAACACGACTAAGATTAATTACTTTTTCTTCTAATAATTTTCTTTTTGGATCCATATTTCTAGCCATTTTCGTACCCTCCTAAAACTCTAAGCCGTTTTCACGTGCAGCGTCCGCTAAAGCAGCAACACGTCCATGATAAAGATATCCACCTCTATCGAATACGACTCTTTCTATTTTTGCTTTTTTACATTTTTCTGCAATATCTTTACCTACTAATTTAGCACCTTCAATATTGCCTCCATTAACTTTTAAGACCTTTGATGAAGAGCTGGCTAAAGTAACACCGTTTGTATCATCAATTACTTGTACATAAATTTCTTTGTTAGAACGGAAGACATTTAGTCTTGGCATTTCTGGAGTTCCAGAAACGGTTTTTCTAACTCTTTTATGACGTCTTAGACGCGCAACATTCTTTGATTCTTTCTTTATCATATTCTCACCTACTTAGCCGCTTTCTTTCCTTCTTTACGACGAATATGTTCGCCTTTATAACGAATTCCTTTTCCTTTGTAAGGTTCTGGACTTCTTATTTCACGAACTTTAGCCGCAAATTCAGATACTTTTTGTTTATCAATACCAAATAATTCAATTTCTGTATTGCTGATACTTTTTACGGTAATTCCTTCAGGACAAACAACTTCAACAGGATGAGAGAAACCAGCATTGATACCAATTTTGTTGCCAGAAACATTAAAACGGTAACCTACACCAACGATTTCTAATCCTTTTGTATATCCTTCATTTACACCGACTAACATGTTATTAATTAATGAATTTACTGTTCCACTCATTACGTTAGCACGAGGTGTGTCATCTACTGGTTTTGTTTCAATGACATTTTCATTAATTGTAACGATAACTAATGGATCAATGTTTAATTCAAGGGTTCCTTTACTTGATTTTACAGTAAGTAATGAACCATTTAAACTAGCTTCAACGCCAGTTGGGATTTGTAATTTACGATTTCCTATTCTACTCATAAAACTCCTTACCAAATATAGGCAAGTACTTCGCCTCCTAACTTCGCCTCTCTAGCTTCTTTATCTGTCATTAATCCTTTTGAAGTTGAAATAATAGCAATTCCTAAACCGTTTAAAACACGAGGAATTTCATCAACTTTAGCATAAACACGTAAGCCAGATTTACTGATGCGTTTTAGACCAGTAATAACTCTTTCTTTACGATCACCGTATTTTAAAGTAAGGGTAAGTTTATCTCCATTTTTATTTTTTTCATAAACAAAATCAGATATGTAACCTTCTCTTTTTAAAATTTCAGCAATTCCTAAAGTCATTTTTGTACCGATTACTTCAACTGTATCATATTTTAATTGATTTGCATTACGTATTCTTGTAAGCATATCTGCAATTTTATCTGCTACCATAGTACACCCTCCTACCAACTAGCTTTCTTTACTCCAGGAATTTTGCCTTCATTAGCAAGTTCTCTGAAGCAAATACGACATAAATGATATTTACGTAGAACACCATGAGGTCTTCCACATCTTTCACAACGTGTATAAGCACGTGAGCTAAACTTTGGTGTGCGAGATTGTTTTACTTTTAAACTAGTTTTTGCCATAGTGTCCTCCTATCCTTTGAAAGGCATTTTAAATCCTGCAAGTAATGCCTTAGCTTCTTCGTTTGTCTTGGCTGTTGTAACAAATACAATATCCATACCACGAATTTTTAAAATGTTGTCGTATTCAATTTCTGGGAAAATTAATTGTTCTTTAATTCCTAGTGTGTAGTTTCCATGTCCATCAAAGGCATTTTTAGAAACACCACGGAAATCTCTTACACGTGGAAGTGCAACACGAACTAATTTTTCTAAGAATACATACATTTTTTCACCACGTAGGGTTGTTTTTACGCCGATAGATTGTCCTTCACGGATTTTAAAACCAGCGATAGATTTATGTGCTTTTGTAACTACTGCTTTTTGACCAGTAATTGTTTCAACATCTTTCAAAGCAGCTTCGATATATTTGTCGTCGTTGTGGCCTTCACCAACACCAACATTGATAACAATTTTTTCTAATTTAGGAACTTGCATAACTGTTTTGTAGTTAAATTCTTTCATTAGTGCAGGAACAATTTCCTTATTATATAATTCTTTAAATGTACTCATAAATTCCCACCTTAATCTTTCTTAGCTTTCTTTTTAGGTTCAGTTTCGATCTTTTTTACATTTGATACATGAATAGGAGCTTCCATGTCGAAAATACCACCTTCGCCCATTTGATTTGGCTTTTGATGTTTTTTTACCATGTTAATTCCTTCTACGATAACTTTGTTTTCTTTTCTTAAAGTTTTTGTTACTTTGCCAGTTTTTCCTTTGTCTTTACCAGCAATAACGATTACTTCATCATTTACTTTAATCTTCATAAGAAACCTCCTATATTACTTCGCTAGCCAATGAGACAATCTTCATGAAGTCTTTTTCACGAAGCTCTCTAGCTACTGGACCTAAAACACGTGTTCCAAGTGGAGTCTTGTCATCTTTAATGATAACACAAGCATTATCATCAAATTTGATGTAACTTCCATCGGCACGTCTTACACCTTCAACACTTCTAACAATAACAGCTTTAACAACTTTTCCTTTTTTTAAGTTTCCATTTGGAATCGCTTTTTTTACGGTACAAACAACTACATCACCAATGTTTGCCGTCTTTCTTTTACTTCCACCTAAACAGCGAATAACTAAAACTTCACGTGCTCCAGTATTGTCCGCTACTTTAAGTCTTGATTCTTGCATAATCATAAGAATACCTCCTATAGAACGACAGCTTCAATTAAAACTTCAACAAGTTCATATCTCTTTGTTTTAGATAATGGTCTTGTAGCTCTAATTCTTACTGTGTCTCCTACTTTAGCAACATTCTTTTCATCATGTGCTGCATATTTCTTTGAATATTTTACGCGTTTCCCATATAATGGATGTTTTTTATGGGTTTCAACCAAAACGGTAATTGTTTTACTATTAGCTGCACTTACTACTTTACCAACTAATTCTTGTTTTCTACTTTCTGGTTTCATTTGTTACCTCCCATATTTTCTAATTCTCTTTCTTTTAAAACTGTCATCATTCTTGCTATATCTTTCTTTAAAGCACTTATTTTATGAGGTTTTTCTAATGCACCTCTAGCACTTTGCATACGCATATTAAGTAATTCGCTTTTGCCTTCTTTAATTTTGGCTTCAATTTCTTCATTTGTCATTTTTCTTATTTCTAGAGCTTTCATTAGATTTCACCTTCTTTTTTTACAAATTTACATTGAACAGGTAATTTGTGAGATGCAAGTCTTAGCGCTTCACGAGCAGTTGCTTCATCTACACCAGAAATTTCAAACATGATCTTTCCTTTTTTAACTACTGCTACCCATTCTTCTACGTTACCTTTACCTTTTCCTTGACGAGTTTCCAAAGGTTTTTTCGTTCTAGCTAAATGTGGGAAAATGTTAATGTATACTTTTCCACCACGTTTCATATAACGAGTCATAGCAATACGTGCTGCTTCAATTTGACGAGCACTAACATAATTTCCTTCTTTAGCCATAAGGCCATATTCACCAAAATGTAATTCAGTATTTCCTTTAGCATGACCATCATAAGTCAAACGATGTGGCTTACGATATTTAGTTCTTTTTGGCATTAACATCTTGGTCACTCTCCTTTACATTTTTTTTATCAGGAAGAATTTCGCCTTTGTAAATCCAAACTTTTACACCGATTTTTCCATAAGTTGTATTTGCTTCTGATTCAGCATAATCGATATCAGCACGGATAGTATGTAAAGGAACAGTTCCTTCTGTATATCCTTCACTTCTAGCCATTTCAGCACCACCTAGACGTCCTGAAACTAAAGTTTTAATACCTTTTGCTCCAGCTTTCATTGTGTTTCTGATTGCTCTTTTTTGAGCACTTCTGAATGGTGCACGATTTTCAATTTGCATTGCAATGTTATCCGCAACAAGTTGAGCACATAAATCAGCTTGTTTTGAAACATCTTGGATATTTACATAAACTTCTTCATTTACTTCTTTTGATAAAGCTTTACGTAATTTATCAATATCTTCACCACCACGGCCAATAATTACGCCTGGTTTAGCAGTGTTGATAGTGACTTCACAACGATTTTTCTTTCTTTCAATAGTAATTGAAGCAACAGCTGCATCTTTTAAATTCTTTTCAAGATATTCACGGATCTTAAGGTCTTTCATTAATGTAGAACCATATTCATTTTTATTTTTATACCATTTTGATTGCCAATCTTTATTTACACCTAAACGGTAGCCGATTGGATTAACCTTTTGTCCCATTAGTTATTGCCTCCTTTACCATCGCTAACTTTTACAATAATGTGACTTGTTCTTTTGTCTCTTCTATCTACATTTCCACGACTGGCAAACTTAATTCTTTTGTATACAGGTCCTGGATTTACCATACATTCAGAGATAAATAAGTCACTTTCGTTTGCTCCAAAGTTATTTGTTGCATTTGCGATAGCACTTTCTAAAACTTTAGAAATTAAACGACTTGATTTTGTATTTGTTGTGCTAAGAATACTTCTAGCCGCATTAATATCTTTACCACGGATTAGATCCATAGTCATTCTTGCTTTTCTAGGAGCTACCATAGCACTTTTATGAATTGCATAAGTTTCCATATATTACCTCCTACTTCTGACCTGCATGTCCGCCGAACTTACGTGTCGCAGCAAATTCACCAAGTTTGTGTCCAACCATTTCTTCTGTTACATAAACAGGAATAAATTCTTTTCCGTTATGAACAGCAAAAGTGTGTCCAACAAAACTAGGGAAAATAGTAGAACGACGAGAGTAAGTCTTAATTACTTCTTTTTTGTTACTTTCATTTAATTTATCAACCTTTTTTAATAGATGTTCATCTGCAAAAGGTCCTTTTTTTAAACTTCTAGCCATTTCTTGTCCTCCTATTTCTTTCTACGACTAACAATAAGTTTGTCAGAAGCCTTTTTATTTTTTCTTGTTTTATATCCAAGAGCTGGTTTACCCCATGGAGTCATTGGGCTCTTACGTCCAACAGGAGCACGTCCTTCTCCACCACCATGTGGATGGTCGTTTGGATTCATGACAGAACCACGGTTGGTTGGTTTGATACCCATATGTCTTTTACGTCCTGCTTTACCAAGATTTACTAATTCGTAATCTTCGTTTCCGACAACGCCAATTGTTGCCATACAGCTTCCAAGAATTTTTCTTGTTTCGCCAGATTGTAAACGAACTAAGACATATTTTCCTTCACGACCTAAAATTTGAGCAGATGTTCCAGCACTACGGCATAGGCTTGCTCCACTACCTGGATTTAACTCAATGCAGTGAATAACTGTACCTACTGGAATACTTTGTAATGGAAGGGCATTACCAACTTTAATGTCAGCATTTTCACCATTTTCAATAATTGCTCCAACTTTTAAGCCTTTTGGTGCGATGATATATTTCTTTTCACCATCTAAATAATTAATTAATGCAATGTTTGCATTACGGTTTGGATCGTATTCAATACTTGCAACACGTCCTGTAACACCAATTTTATTTCTTTTAAAATCAATAACACGATATTTTCTTTTTGCTCCGCCACCAATATGACGTACAGTAAGTTTTCCTTGATTATTACGTCCACCAGTTTTGGTCTTTTTCTTTAATAAAGATTTGGTAGGAGTAGCTGTTGTAATTTCTTCATTTTCAAGTGTAGACATTCCACGACGACCATTTGTCGTTGGTTTATATTTTCTAATTGCCATATACTAAAACCTCCTATATCTCAATTGATGAACCTTGTGCTAAGGTTACAATTGCTTTCTTATAAGTTTTTGTTTTACCAGCATATTTGCCAATACGACGTGCTTTTGATTTTGTATTTAATGTGTTTATTTTTTCTACTTTAACACCAAAATGACGTTCAATTTCACTTTTGATTTGTGTTTTAGTAGCATCTTTAGCTACTTTGAATACATAAACACCGTTTTGATTTCCGTTCATACTTTTTTCAGTAATTACTGGACCTAAAATAATATCTGGATTACGCATCTTTTAGTCCCTCCTCGATAAGTTTTACAGCAGCTTCATCAAGTACTAGTGTATCTGCGTTTACGATGTCTAAAACATTAATTTCATCTGCTAAGATATGGTATGCATAACCTAAGTTGCGGCATGCTAAGTATAAATTTTCACAATCATCTTTTGTAACAAATAATACTTTTCCAGCTAGTTTAGCATCTTCCATAAGTTTCTTTACATCTTTTGTTTTTGAACTTGGTAATTCAAGACTTTCAAAAACAACAACAGCCTTATTTGCTAGTTTATCCGCTAAAGCACTTTTAAGCGCTAAAACTCTTTCTTTCTTGTTCATTTTGAAACTATAGTCTCTAGGTTGAACGCCGTGAGCAATTCCACCGCCTACCCATTGAGTAGCGCGTATAGATCCTTGTCTTGCACGACCTGTACCTTTTTGTCTCCAAGGCTTTCTTCCACCACCAGAAACTTCACTACGATTTTTTGTTTTGTGTGTTCCTTGACGAGTTGCAGCAAGTTGGAGACGAATCATTTTCTTCATTGCGTCTTCATGAACATCAATGCCCCAAATAGAATCATTTAAAGTGATGTCATGAACTTTTTCTGAATTTAAATTTTTAACTTCAACTTTTTTCATTTTTTCTTTCCTTTCTATGATTCTATTCTTCTGTTGTCTTCTCTTCAGTAGTTTCTACAGTTTCTTCTACAGCAGCTTCTGCACTTTCTTCTACTACTTCATCAACAACAGTCTCTTCTTCATAAGAAATGATTTCTTTTGGATTTTTCTTACGAGAATTTTTAACAGCACTTTTGATTAGTACTAAAGCATTTTTAGCTCCTGGAATGTTACCGCTTACCAAAATATAGTTTTCATTTGTATTTGCTTCAATGATTTCTAGATTTTGAATTGTAACGGTTTCACATCCCATATGTCCAGGTAAATTTTTACCTTTTAATACTCTTTTTGGAAGCATTGTACCTAATGAACCAGGTCCTCTGTGATAATGTGAACCATGAGCCATAGGTCCGCGACTTTGGCCATGTCTTTTGATTGTACCAGCAAAACCTTTACCTTTGGTTGTTCCAGTAACATCGACAATGTCGCCAACTTCAAAGACGTCTGCGCTTATTTTGTCTCCTACTTGATAGTTACCTTCGCAATCGCGGATTTCTTTCAAGAAGCGCTTAGGAGTAGTGTTTGCTTTTTTTGCGTGACCAACACTTGCACGACTAGCATTTTTTTCTTTTTTGTCTACTACGCCAAGTTGAATTGCATTATAGCCATCAGTTTCAACAGTTTTTACTTGCATAACAACGTTAGGTTCAACACTAACAACTGTTACAGGAATAAGTTTACCGTCTTTGCTGAATACTTGAGTCATTCCAACTTTACGTCCTAAGATTCCTTTCATACCTATTTCCTTTCTTTATTATTATAATTTTATATTGATATCAACGCCACTTGGTAAATCAAGTCTTGTTAGAGCATCAACAATCTCTTTACTAGGATCAATAATATCTATAAGTCTCTTGTGTGTACGACTTTCAAATTGTTCACGAGAGTCTTTATATTTATGTACTGCTCTTAAAACTGTTACTCTTTCAATTTCAGTTGGAAGTGGTACAGGTCCTGAAACAGTACCTCCTAATCTTTTTACCGTCTCTACAATTTTACCAGCTGCTAAATCTAATACTTTAGAATCAAAAGCTTTCAAATTGATTCGAACTTTGCTTTTTGACATAACATATGCCCTCCTTTCGCCTATATCTTGTACAGACTTGCTCCGTGTAAATTCTCTGATTTAACTCAACAACACCGCCAAGTGTATCAGTAACTTCACACATCTTTGCCGTCATACAGCAATGATTTTACTATATGAGTGTGGGAAATGCAAGCTTTTTTCATAAAAAAACATAAAATCTTAATTCTCAAAGTAATTGCAACAAACACAAAATCTGTTGCAATTACTTTGAGACAACATTCGAACGGATAGATATTATTCATTTAAAGACTACCTGCATTTAGTTTGAGAATTAAGATAATCGTAGGGTTGTCACTACGCAACTTGCTTTTTTTCTTGTTTTAGCTTAGAATAAGGAATACATTTTAGAAATGAGGGATTTATATGTCTACGTATATGTTACCAGAGGAAAAGAAGTTATTAAATCGTATTACTCATGATTTAGAAAAACGCTTACGTATGCCAATCGACGAAGTAAAGAAAAGATTAAATATTTTACTTCTTCACAATCGAGATGCTAGTATTGAAGATTTTTTGAAAGAATACGATCAATTATTTGTTCAGGATTTTCATACTTTTTTGGATAAGAATCTTGCTCCTTCAATGCAGTTTGGTATTCAAAATGAATATTTTTCTTTTGTACACCAAATTCAAAAGGAGGGTTATTCTTATTCTTTAGATACGATGTATTCTTTTGACTCTATCAGCAAACTTGCTTTAGCTTGTGTAGTCATGTTAGAAAGAAGAAAAGGAAATTTGGATTTAAATAATACTGTTCATGATATTAATTCTGATTTTGCTTGCGATGCTTCTATAAAGTCCATTTTAGATTTTTCAGCCATGCTTCAAACAGAAAAAAGAATTGACAATTTATCTGTCGAGGAAACAATTCAAATTTTAAAAAAATGTAAAGAGAATCTTTTGGAAAAGAAAAACAGAAAAAACTATTATCAGTATAATGATATTGGTTATATGATTTTACGGTTAGCTATTCCTCTGTTTATTGAACAATTAGATAATCTTTTAAATATGATTGATAATGGGAATTTAACCATTTACAATGAAGAAAACAAAGAAAGAATTACAGGCGGAAAACAAGGAGAAGAATATGTTACACCTGATCGCAAAGGTAGAGGTATTCTTTTCCCAGGACACACAGGTTTGTATGGAAATATTCAAGGTTTGTTGTCTTTTGTTTATCAAGTTTTTTGTACAGAGAACATTTTAAGTTTTGATGAAAGACAAATGATGCTACAACAACCTTATATGGATCCAATTGTTTATAACAAAGATGGTTATCAACAAATTGGCAAGAATGGTTCTCTGCAATATATGTGTAAGGTTTCAGGTGTGTATCGTAAACCTTTGGGTGTTTATGATGAGACATTTAGTAAGATGGCAGCTTGTGATATGTCTTCATGTACTACAGACTTTGGTATAGCTACTACTGGTACTTGCGGTAGCTGGGGTGTTACAGATACCTTAACGACTAAAAATAAATTTGGTTCTTATGTCGGAGGCATTTTAACAAATCCTTATACTTATGTGCAAAAAGACTCTTATCCTGAGGATTCTAATGTTATTCCTAATACAAATCTTGTTGTTAATAAAAATGGCGTTATAAATGGGTATTCTGGTAAGCTTAATCCTTATAAAGATATGGTTAGTAGTTATGGATTACTTCTCGTTTTACTTACAGAATATTTTAAACAAATAGATTTTGAAGCTTTGCAAGATGCTTCTTTAAAACTTAAAAAGTAAAAACTTCCTCAAGCAAAATGAGGAAGTTTTTTATAACATGTTTATAAACGCTTGGCGAATTTTTTTAGAGTTTTCATCTACCAAATATTCTGGATGCCATTGAACACCTAAAATAAATTTCTTTTCGGATAGTTCAACTGCTTCAATAATATTATCTGAACTTACTGCAGATATCTTAAGGCTTTTGAGTTTAAAGTCTACAATATCATGGTGAACGCTGTTCACGTTTATTTCAGGTGTTTTCAGAATATTTTCTAGAAGCGTATTATCTATGATTTTTATGTTATGGATGTACTTGTTTGAGTCTCCATAGTGATCATTGTTAGCAATTCTAGTGGTCATATCAAATTTTGTTCTTTCTTCAGCAAACATACTACATAAAGCTTGGAAACCAAGGCAAATTGCTAATAAAGGCTTATCTTTTTCTATAGCGTGTTTGATTATATATTCGTCAAACTCATACCAGTAGGTGCCACCTGGAATAACAAAACCATTACATAGTTCTAAAAGGCAATCTAATTTTTTTCTATCTATTTCGGTTAACTGATCCATTCCCATTTTCGTTTCAACATAATATCTATTTTGAGGAGGCAATAAAGCAATAGTTAGTACGTCTTCTTCAGCGAAAAATTTACGGATATCTTCATTAATTTGAATGATTTTTTGATTATCTTTATTGTAAAAGGCTCTGCCAACAATACCAATAATTTTCATAAAATTCCTTCTTTCTATTTTATAAATACTCTAAAATATTTTCTAAGTTCTTTCTTTCCTTTTCTAAAGTTGTACTTGCACCATGTCCTGGATATATTATAGTTGTATCAGAAAATCTTTTTAAAAAATATTGAATAGATTCTTTCATTTCTTTAGAGTTGCCGCCAAGATCTGTACGACCAATCGTTCCTTCAAAAATAAAATCACCTGTAAAAACAATGTTTTCTTTTTTAAAGTAATAGGATACTGAGTCTTTGGTATGACCTGGTGTTGGAATAGTTTCATAAGAGATATGTTTTTCTCTATTCATAATATCAATTTTAAAATATTCCTTTAGTTCTTTTAAAGCTCCTATATGATCAGCATGAGAATGAGTTATCAAAATATTTTCAACATTATAGGAAGAGACGACTTCGATAATTTTCTGTGGTTCATCCCCAGGATCAATAATTAAGGCATAATTATCTTTATCTATAATAACGTAGCAATTCGCTTGCAAAGGCCCAACGGGAATTCTTTTTATTTTCACTTTCTTCACCTCTCTTAGTATAAACTATTTTTTCTAAAAATTTAAGTTTTTTTCTGAGTAAAAGTGTGTTAAAATGAGAATAGGATTAGGAAGTGATTACATTGGGTTTCTTTTCTATAGTTTTAATTCTTGTTGCTCTTGGGGCACTTGTAGCAATTTTTTATGTTTCTATTTATAACAAATTACAGTATGGTAAAACTAAAATTGAACATGTTGAAAGTCTTATTGATGAAGATCTTCGAAAAAAATATGATATTGTTTTAAGGGCTGATGATGTTTTAAAAAATCAGATTAAAGCGAAGAAAGATTATTTAAAGGAATATGTTGCTTTAAAAGACGAGAACATTAGTAATTTTGATTTAGAAAGAAAACTTAAGCAAGCTGAGAATATTATTCTTAATTTATATAATGATAATAATGAATTAAATAAAAATGAGAATATGATTGAGATCGTCGAACAGTTTACTGAAGTTGATGAAAAGTTAACAGCTGGTATTTCTTATTACAATAAGCAATTGAATATTTTAAATGCTTATATTCGTAAATTTCCAAATAATATAGTAGCTAAGATACATCATGTTCAATCTAAACCTTTCTTTGATGGAAAAGATATGACAGATATTGAAATTAATGATTTTAAATTATAGAAAAACTCACTTTAGAGGTGAGTTTTTTAGTTGTCTTTAAATATTTTGTTTAATACTGGTTTTAAGGTTTCGATAACAAAGAAACTTAAAATGTTTACAATAAAGACAATGGCAAATTGAGTTAAGCTTACTTGTTCTAGGGAGAAGATATGACCAATTGGTGTTAAGAAAACAAGAAGTTGAACTAAGATAAGGCCTATAATACCATAATTTAAATATTTATTTGAGAATATTTTACGTTCATATATTTGTTCATTTAAAGAACGACAATTGTAGGCAAAAACAAATTCATTTAAGACAACGCTTAATAAAGCAAGTGTTTGAGCTAAGGCTAAACCTAATGTGTTTTTAAAGGCAAAGAAGATTGCTAAGGAAACACCAGCTTCTACAATTACGGATAATATCAAAAAGGCTATGAAATGAGGACTGAATATTGGCTTATTTAAACCATTAGGTTTCTTTTTCATATTATTTTTGCTTGCTTTTTCAAAGGCTAACATAATGGAAGGAATCGTATCTGCTACTAAGTCAATATATAGAACATGTAATGGTAAGATAATGTTAAAACTTAAAAACATTCCTATTAAAATAATAACAATTTCAGTAAAGTTTGAAGAAAGATTGTACAATACATTAATAATAACGTTGTCATAAATTCTTCTTCCTTCATCTACTGCAGTAACAATGGTCGAAAAACTATCATTTAAGAGAATAATATCTGAGACACTCTTAGTAACATCTGTACCGCTTTCGCCCATACCAATACATACATTAGCTAATTTTAGAGCCGGTGCATCATTCACTCCATCTCCTGTCATAGCCACGACTTTACCTTGTTTTTGTAAGGCCTCGACAATCATGTGTTTATGTTCGGGATTTACTCTAGCAAAAACATTATATTTATTTACACATTTTTTAAACTCTTTTGGACTTAAGTTTTCTAAGTCACTACCAAGAACGCCTTCTTCATTTTCGTCAATGATTCCCACTTCTTTAGCTATAGCAAGGGCAGTTTCTAAACTATCTCCCGTAATCATAATTGGTCTTATGTGAGCTTCTTTGCATGTTTTTATTGATGCTGCAACATTTGCACGAGCTGGATCTTTCATTGCCACTAGACCTACAAAACATAGACCCTTTTGTTCTTCTTTTATATAATCTTCTGTTTTTTCATGTTCTTTTATGTCGCTTTTTATAGCTATAGCTAGAACTTTTAGAGCATTTTCTGAATATATTTTTTCTTGATTTTCAATTGTCTCTTTATCTTCTTTGGTTATTTTTCTTTCTTTACCATTTATTAAAATTTTACTACAATTTTTAAGAATATTATCTAAACTTCCTTTACTAAACATTTTTACTTCATCATTTTCTTTATATATATTACTCATCATCTTGCGATCTGAATCAAAAGGAATTTCTACGACAATTTTATATTTTTTCTCTAGTTTTTCTTTTTTATAATTTTTTTCTTCAGCATATTCTGCTAAAGCGATATCTACAGAATCTCCATATAAATGGTTTGCTATATCTTTATGAATCGTATTACATAAAGCCATTACAGATAGTAGATAATCCGATGTTATCGCTTTATAATCTTTGGCTAGGAATTCTTGATGGTCTTTGTATATAGAGAGGATTTCCATTTTATTTTCTGTTAATGTTCCAGTTTTGTCTGTACATATTATTTCAGTAGCACCTAATGTTTCAATAGCGGCTAAGTTACGTACTATCGTTTTTTTCTTAGCCATTTGGGATACACCGATAGAAAGTGTTGCTGTGATAGCAACAGGAAGACATTCAGGAACAGAAGCAACAATCATCGAAATGCATAACATAATTACAGTCAATAAATCATAATCTTTAATCAAACTATATCCTAAAACAAAAATAATAAGAAAGATGGCAACCATTGAAATAAAAGAACTGATTTTTTTCACTTTGATTTGAAGTGAAGTAAGGGGCTCTTTATCTGTATTAATTGTCTTGGCAATTTTACCCATTTCAGTTTGCATACCTGTATTTACTACAACGGCAGTGATTTTTCCGGAAGCAATGCTTGTTCCAGCATAGATCATATTGCTTCTTTCGTGTAAGTCACTGTTACTTGCAATTACATCGGCATGTTTGGTTACTGAATTGCTTTCTCCGGTCAATAAAGATTCATCTGTCTTGGCAAAAAAACTTTCAATAATTCTGGCATCTGCTGGGATAGTATCTCCAGCATCTAATTCAATAATATCGCCCATGACTAAGTTACTAGATGGAATTTCTTTGAATTTACCGTCTCTTTTAACCATTACTTTCGTCACATTATATTGTTTTAATTTTTCAATGGCATCTTCGGCTTTATTTTCTTGTAAATATCCCATAATAATGTTGACAAAAGTTGTTCCTAAAATAACAATGGCATCTAGATAATCATGTGTACTAAACATGGCATATAATAAGGATAAAAAACCTACGACAAGAAGAAGAATAATCATAAAGTTATTAAATTGCCCTAGGAAAATTCGCAATTTGCTTTTTCTTTTTTCTTCCTGAATAATGTTAACTCCATATTTTTCTAATCTTTGCTTAGCTTCTTTGTCACTCAAACCTTCTTCGGTTGTTTTAAAAAATTTTAATACATCTTTTGTCTCTTGATCATAAAATTTCATTGTGTCACCTTACCTTAAATTTAGTATAGCACAAAAAAAGGAAAACATTATAAAAACGATTTTCCTACTGTAAAGTTATTCTACTCTCGCCCATTTGATTTCTTTTAGGCCTTTGCTTTTTAAAAAGTCATTGGTTTTCGAAAAAGGTTTACTTCCAAAAAAACCATAACGAGCAGAGAAAGGGCTTGGATGAGGTGAAGTAATAATGTAATGATTTGGATTAGTAATATATTTTTGCTTTTCTTTAGCAAAGTTTCCCCACAAAATAAAAACTACAGGTTCTTCTTTTTGATTCACTAGTTTGATGATATAATCTGTTAGACGTTCCCAACCTAAGTTACGATGCGAAGCAGGTTTATCTTTTTCAACAGTTAAAACAGCATTTAAAAGTAATACTCCTTCTTTAGCCCAGCCAGTTAAATCACCATCTTTACGTGGTGGGATTCCTAAATCATCGTAAAGTTCTTTATAAATATTTTGAAGTGATGGAGGCACTTTGATTCCTTTTTGAACAGAAAAGGATAGACCGTGAGCTTCGCCTTCCCCATGATAAGGATCTTGGCCCATAATTACGACACGAACATTTTTAAATGGTGTTAGCTTTAAGGCGTTAAAAATGTAATTTCGCGGAGGGTAAATGGTTTTTGTTACATATTCATGATTCACTAATTCTATAAAATTTTTGAATCCTTGGCTTTCTTCTATAACTTTTAATTTTTCGTCCCAATCGTTACCTATCATATTTTCGACCTCTTTTTCTCAAAAACAGTTTAACATTAAAAAATAGGAAAAACAATTCCTATTTTCTTTTTTTGACTAAAATTGGAAAATCAACTTTATACTGTTCGGGCAAAGTTTCAATTTTTAACTCCATATTTTCTTCTAAGTTGTTTTTTGCATAGTTAATTATAGACTTTTGATATCTTCTTACTTGGGGCTCTGCTGGGTAAAATGGTATAAATGAGCCATCATGAATGCAGCCACACATACCTAATACATATGGAAGATGGTGTTGACTTGCAATAGTAATCATAGGAATAGTAGCCTCGCAAGGCATGTATGCTAAAAGCAAATCATACCCTTGCATACTTGTATTATTTTCGATAACGTCTTTTTTTTTCTTTATTTTAGAATGGTTAGGTACGATAAGTTCTGGATCTATTGCAGTGATTGAGCCTTTATGCAATTGTTGTTGTTCTTTTAGGATATCTCTTGATAAAGCTGGATAAAAACCGGTACCTATTTCACAAATATTTTGAGCTAAACTGTGATATTTTTTTACTATTTCTAAGAATCCTTTATATACATTATACTTTTCAGGAAGCGTGTGGATGGCATAGGCAACTTGTCTTGCTACATCTGCTTCATAGAATCCGTCTTGAATACTTTCTTCAATAAAATCCCATAACCCAGGACATTGTTCATAAAACTTGCCAAAATACTTTTTGTAATGATTCAACTTTTCTTCTTTTGCCATTTTAACTTCCCTTTCTTCGGTATTGGATATACTAGCAAATACTTGAAAAGATGTTAATTTATTTCTATTTTAAAAATTCTAGCTTTGCAATATTTTTATTTGTTGCGATAAAATGTGGATAATGAGCACAATTTATTTTTTGATCTATTTGTATGCTTGATTGTTTCTCGGTATCAATAATATTTTCAATATTATTAAAGGTATATGGTTTGTATTTTGATTTTAATTCTTCAATATCATTCGTAATGATATATGTTTTTGTTTGATTTACTCTAGCGTACTCAATAAGTTCATCTATGAATTCTATGGTTGGCATTTTATTTAGGTTGTCTAAAACAAAGATTGTTTCTGTAGTTCTTGTTTTGTTTTCGTGTAATAACTGAGAAATAATTATGTTTGAAACTTTTTGACGACTATCTCGGCAGCTAAAGAATATTGCCCACTTCTCTTTTAATTTACTTATCTCAAGTTCATCTGTTGATAAAACTTCCATTGTTTGAGGTCTTCCTAAATACGGTCCCAAGACAGTTTTTAATGTCGATAAAATTCCTCCTCTTGTTTCTATAGGAGCAAAAACTGTACTTGAAGCTAACCGATAGATTGGATCCATCACATCTAAGTCTGTTAAATATTTTCTTAGCTTTTCAATACTTTCTGTGCCACCTATATCGATTAAACTTAATAAATTGGCTACACTGTATAGGTTTATTTCTTCAGGTTTCGCTTCTTTGAAGAGAATCAAAATGATAGCCGTTAAAAAATCAGAAGAAGAATTTTCCCAAAATGAATCTATGGAACTATTTGATTGGCAAATACTTTTACATAGGCTTTGTACTAATTCTACTGAAGCTTCTATATTGTTTTCGCGATATAATGTATATGGATATCTTAAAATATTTAATCCATTTGATTGAGCAGGATCATTCAAATTCACTAAATAAGTTTTATATCCTTGTTCTTCTAGTTCTTCTTGAAATCGATTATAATATTCTTCTTTATTATCAATAAAATAAAAATTTTTTCCTTGATCTATTTCCTTTTTTATTTCTTCAAACATAACTCCTCTTGTTTTACCACTTTCAGTTTTTCCAGTAATTAAATTTATTCTTTTCATATTATTTTTCCTTTCTCTTTGTTAATACGTTTGTCACAGATTCTTTGTAAATCATACCATTTGAAATCCGTGTTCGTAATTCATCTAATTTCTTTATTTTTTTATTTAAATTTTCTTGTTCTTCATACACTTTTTCTTTTTGGATTAGAAAATCTTTCTCTTCCCAATGGTCCCAGTGATTTTTTATTTCTTCTAACAGAAAGCCTGCTTCTTTTAATTCTAAGATAATTTGCAAATCGACGATTTGTTCTTCTTTGTAATAACGGTAATTACTATAAAAGTCTGTTTCAGCAGGTTTGAATAAATCAATCTCATCATAGTATCTTAAGGTTTTCACAGGAACATCTGTTAGTTTTGAAAATTCGCCAATTTTATATTTCATGTTCACCTCACTTGTTAATAACCTAATAATCTACAAACGATATATAAGCTAGTGATTATTATTAATAATACCACATAAAAACTTGTTGGAGTATCATTTGTTGATATATTTTTTCCTTCATCATATAGTTTTTGTTTTTCATACCATGTTTTGCTATAATTTTCTTCAAATTTTTCACATGCATAATTACAAGTGGTGACATACTCTTTATTTTTTTTGCATTTGTATATCCCAGCTATCTTTTGTTCTTTTAAATCTAAATTTGAACAATCTGCACAATATTTACTCAATTCTCTCACCTCGTACTTATTTAATCATTACAGTTAACTGGAGAGTCAAGAATAAAATTGTATAAAAAAAGTGCTTTAAAAAGCGCTTATTTATGATAGGTTTCATTATTTATTATTTTAAATGCTCGATAGATTTGTTCAAGGAGAATACCTCTGAATAAACCATGTGGATAAGTAAGTTTAGAAAAAGATAAGGCATAATGACTTTTTTGTTTAATTCTGTCATCTAAACCTAAAGAACTGCCAATGATGAAAGTGATTGTTGGATAATGTATAAATGTCTTATCTATTTTATCTGCGAATGCTTCACTGGTTAATTCTTGTCCTTGTATTTCTAAGGTAATGATATAGTCTTTTGGATTAATATATTTTTCTAGTAGTTTTCCTTCTTTTTCTAAAGAGCCTACATCGTTCACTTCAATAATCTCAAGTGGGTGATATTTGTTTATTCTTTTTTTATAATCTGCGATTAATTCGACTAAGTATTTTTCTTTTATTTTACCGACACATAATATCTTGATCATCTTCTACCCTCGTTACTTCATTTTGTTTAGCACACATGACTTCTGGTAAAGTCATTTCATATTCTCTAAATGTATTTTTTAAGGTTTCTAAAGCTTTTTCTTCGGTGTTATTTGTTTTTGATAAATGCATTAGAATGATTTTTTTGGTATCTTTTCCAATTAATTTTGTTAAATAGAAACTACTATCTTTATTTGATAAATGGCCTTCGGTTCCTAGTACTCTCTGTTTGAGCCATTTCGGATATGGTCCTTCTAAAAGCATAGCTATATCATGATTACTTTCCATTAAATAGTAAGTTGCATTTTTTAGTATCTCAAAATATTTACGATTTAAATACCCGGTATCCGTTAAGTAAACTAAGGATTTATCTTGCCATGAAAGAATAAAGTTGCGTGAATCTGAAGCATCATGACTGGTTTTAATTGTAGTGATCTTAATGCCGTTGATATAAAAGTCATCATCATAAATTACAACATTATCATAGTCGCGAAGATAGTCTAAATCATATAGCATTTTTTCGGTAATGTATACTTTGGGATGATTCTTTTTTAAATATATTTTTAAAGCACTGACGTGGTCATCATGGGTATGACTAATCAAAATGGCATCTATATTCTGAGGATCTTCATTTATTTCTTGTAAATGGTTCGTGATATACTTTGCATTTTTTCCTATATCAATTAAGATACGGGTATCACCAGCAGAGAAAAAAGTGGAGTTGCCTTCGCTTCCACTTGCTAAAACTATAGCTTTCATTAATACAGACTCCATGGACTATACCAAGTACCACCATGATGCGGCCAACCTACTGAGAACCCAAAATGAAGGTGAGTTCCGGTTGATGATCCACTTGATCCCATGTATCCGATTTGTTGACCTTGTGATACTTGCGATCCTACAGAAACTAAAAGATTACTCGTTAAGTGGGCATACATTGTGTAATAATTGTTATCATGACGAACAACTATGTAATTACCATATGAACCACCACACATACTTCCATACCATCCATAGTTTGCACATGATGAATAAACTTCTACGACTTCACCAGCACGAGCTGCATAAATTGGTGAGCCAAAACCTGTTCCAGAAATATCCAAAGCTTCATGGAATGAGCCCCAACGATATTCATAATCGGTTGTAATGATGTATGGGGTATTGGTTGGCCAGCTCCATGAAAGACCAGTGTCGATGACACCACCATGACCGCCATTATTTGTCCATGAATTTATAGGGTTATATGTAGGTCCAACGGCAGTTATTTCATCAACGGCTTCTCTTATTGTCACACTACTTATAACGTTAGCATCTTGAGCTCTTTCACCGTTAATAATGCGGATCTCTTGGGTAATTCGTTCAAGTCCTGTTACACCAGTTTGAGTAACTTTTGTTTCATTGTAACCCAAACTATTATCAACTACGGTTTGTTTTGTGTAAGCTTGTTCAACATCTTCAGTTACTCGTACTTCTTGATATAAAGTTAAAATGGGATTAATTAAACTATTTTGAAGAGTTTCACCAATAGCTAAAACAGCATTTTCACTTCTAAATTTAGGATTAGCTATAATAAGTTCTCTTACATTTAATTTACTTGCTTCAGCAATTGAAGCAAGGGTATCACCTTGTTGAACGACATAACTTGATGTTTTTTCTGTAGTACCATAAAGTAGATATTGAGTAAGTTCATCGGCATCTGTAAATATCTTTTCTTCAACTGAGATATAAGCTTCTTTCACTGTAACTGTTTCTTCAAATTCCATATGTTTAATTATTGAACCAACATCTTTAATTTCTTCTTGGGTGTTTGTAATATAAGCATTATATGTTTCTTCATCGACAAAGGCATGAATGAAATTTTGCTCAGCTTCATAGTATATGTCATCATCTAATACATAGATCTTTGTTACTTTTTCTTCTTCATTTTCAGTGGCTGGACTAGTAATTGTTACGACATAACCTTCAACGGTAAAATCACTCTGATCTTTGATTTTTTGATAAATATTACCTGCACTTGTAATGTTATCGTCATAGGTAATATATTCTTCTATATCAAACCCATTTGGAGGGTATACTTGATCTACATTATAGGTATCTTTAATATCTTGTTGTTCTTCGTTAATTAAATTTAACAGTTCATCTTTGTTTTCTACTAACCCAATAACTTCTCCATCTAAATATACTTGATAAACATTTTTTGGTGTTTGATCTTTTGTTTGTAAACTACATACAATAAGAACAATTATGGTCAGAACACTTCCAATTAAAACAATTAGTTTTTTTCGTTCCATACTTCCTCCGATCTTGTCTATTGTTAATTTATGACATTAACAATACTATCATATTTTATCCTTTTTTGGCAAATAAATTTCCATTTTAATTAAATGCATTTTCATCAATTGGTGTATATGGTTTAAAACAACTTTTATTTAATTCAAACAGAATTTGAAACAATCCTGTACTACCACGACGATGCTTAGCAATGATGACATCAACTGGAACAATGGTCGCTTTGTTATCGGCTGTTTTCGTTTCAAAATAGTCTTGGCGGTTTAAAAAGAGTACTAAATCGGCATCTTGTTCAATAGATCCTGATTCACGTAAGTCAGCAAGTCGAGGCTGATTAGATTCTCTTCGTTCAGCGTTACGCGATAATTGGGCTAAAGCTATAACTGGTACTTTTAATTCCATGGCCATTGTTTTAAAGGCACGAGAAATTTCTGATACTTCGACTTGTCTTGACTCAACTCTACCACCTGTTGTAACTAGCTGTAAATAATCGATAACAACAAGGCCTAACCCTTTTGGACTTGAAGCTAAACGACGACATTTAGCTTTGATTTCAGGAGCCGTGACGCCGGCGTCATCTTCAATGTATATATTGGTATCCGCAAGCTCGCTCATTGCTTCTGTATACCTTTTCCAATCGTTATCATTTAACATTCCAGTCTTTAATTTTTCGCCTTCAATTTGACCTACAGCACTAATCATACGATTGACTAATTGTTCAGCACTCATTTCTAAGTTGAAAATAGCTACATTTTTGTCCATTTTCATGGCTGCATTGGTGGCTATATTTAAAGCAAAAGCAGTTTTACCCATACCAGGACGAGCCGCTAAGATAATTAGTTCTCCTTCATGAAATCCTGAAGTTGCTCGATCTAAATCCGGAAAACCTGATGGAACACCTGTTATAGCCGTTTTATTTTTACTCATTCTTTCTAGGTTTTCATGAGCTTCTCTTAAGGCTACGGCAATAGGCTTAAATTCACTTGTTTTACGAGCACGCGCAACTACTGATAGTTTTTGCTCTGATTGATCAAGAAGCTTGGTTAAATCTTCATCTTCTTCATAAGCGTTCGTGATGATGTCAGTCGCGGTATCAATTAGTTTGCGCCTAGTTGCTTTGTCTTTGACAATATCTATATAATAATCTAGGTTACCACTTGTAACAACAGAGTCTACTATCTCACTTAAATATTCTATTCCACCAACAGCATTTAGATTTTTTTGTTTATCTAATTCATTGCAGACTGTTGTAATATCAATAGGAACATTGTTCTTTTGTAAACTTACTAAAGCTGAAAAAATCTTTTTATGAGCGTCTAAAAAAAACATGTCTTCCGTTAAATTTTCGGTTATTTTTTCCATCGCATAGGGGTTTAAAAAAGGAACTCCTAGGACACTCATTTCCGCTTCAATATTTTGGGGCATCATTCTAGAAGCCATATTTATCACCTACTTTTTTAATGTTACTTTAAATGGAAAAATTACTCTTTTATGAAGTTCAATAGTTACTTCATGTGTTCCTAGAGTATCTAGAGGATGATCTAATTTGATATTCTTTTTATCTATGTTGTATCCCATTTTTTTAAATTCATCACTAATTTGTTTGGTAGAAATGATTCCAAATACTTTGTCTTCCTTGCCAGTTTTTACTGTGAACTCCATCTTTTTCGTTTTTAATTCTTCACGAATTTGATTATAGGCTGCCACTTTATCTTCTTCTTCTAAATGTCTTTCTAATAAAGACTCTTCTAGGACTTCTTTACTTTTTTTTGTTTCTGGAACAGCTAAACCTCTTTTTATTAAATAATTATTTGCATAGCCATCACTTACATTTATTACATCATCTTTTTTTCCTTGTCCTTTGACGTCTTTCAACAAAATCACTTTCATTTTGACCTCCTCGTTTTTTAAAATTACAGACATAGTATATCAAAAAAAGAATACTTTGAAAAGCATTCTCTTATTTAACATATGGTATTAAAGCCATAAATCTTGCATATTTAATTTGTTCTGCAATATGTCTTTGATGTTTTGCACATGCTCCGGTCATACGTCTTGGTAAAATTTTACCTTTTTCACTAATGTATTTATTAATGATCATGACATCTTTATAATCAACGCTTTTACCAGCGCACATTTGACATATTTTTTTCTTTTTTCTTCTAAATTCAGCCATAGTCTAACTCTCCTTTCCTAGAATGGTAAGTCATCGTCAGATAGTGCTATTTCTTCTCCAAAATCTTTAAATGGATCTTCATTCATATCTGCTGATGGCATTTCTTGAGATTCATTATATGAAGGCATTTCTTGTGAATAACTAGGTTCATTTGGTGCGTAACTATTGGTATTTTCATTGCTAGAACGACTTCCAAGAAATGTTACATTATCTGCGACAATATCTGTTGTATAATGTCTTTGTCCGTCTTGACCATCATAGCTTCCAGTTTGAATACGTCCTTCTACAGCAACCTGAGAACCTTTTGTACAATATTTAGCAATGTTCTCAGCTTGTCTTCGCCATGCAATACAACCAATAAAATCTGTTTGTGGTTGACCACCTTGTGGGGTGAATGGTCTTGAGACGGCAATAGTAAATCTTGTTACAGATATTCCTGAACCTGTAGTTCTCATTTCTGGATCTCTTGCGAGTCTTCCAATTAAAATTACCTTATTCATAAATCTTACTCCTCATCTAAACGAATAATTAAATATCTTAAAACATTTTCATCCAAATGAATTTTACGATCGAATTCATGAATGATGTCTTTATCAGCTTCTACTTGCATTACGAAATAGTATCCATTTAATTCTTTTTTAATAGGATATGCAAGTTTCTTGCTACCAAGTTCTTTGTATTCTACAACTTTACCTTTTAAATCAGAAATTAATTTTTTATAGGTTTCAGCACATTTTTTTACATCTGCACTTTCCATTGTAGCTTTTACAATAAACATAATTTCGTATTTGTTCATTTTCTACACCTCCTTATGGTCTTAATGGCTTTTTATTTCTAAAAAGCAAGGAGTAATCTCTTACTCGCCATTTATTTTAGCATTTAATTCTTAGAAAGTAAACTACAAATTTTCGGTTACCTAGTGTCTGTCTATTGTATTAAGATGTTAAATGTATAAAGTGCAAAGCAGCTTTAAAAAAGCTATTATAATTGTAAAGTCTTTTTTAATTCTAGTTGTTTTTCATAATATTCTTCTCTTGAAATTGGCGGTAGTGTGCAAAGTTTTATACACTACCAATTGTTTTTTGCTTTATTTATAAGACTTTTTTCTATATTTTTCTAATC
>CALVQE010000012.1 GCA_944355355.1 uncultured Bacilli bacterium | reverse complement strand
TTTAACAAAAAATTATGTGGAACTTTTTATAATAAAAGTCTTTATTTAAAGGACTTCTTTTTAAAAGTTCAACATAAATAAAAAAAACAGATATTTTTTATCTGTCTTACTAAGCTCTGCTAGAATATTTTCCATCACTTGTAGAGATAATAATTTTTTCTCCTTGGTTAATAAATAATGGAACTTTTACGGTATAACCTGTTTCAATCGTAGCATCTTTCATTGCATTATTGGTTGTATTTCCTTTAACAGCAGGTTCTGTTTCTACTACTTCAAATTCAATTTTTTCTGGCAAAGTAACGCCTAATAATTCCCCTTCATAATAATCAAGTTTAATTTCAAGGCCTTCTTTTAAGAAACGTTTTTCATTTTCTAACTTCTCAGCAGGAACTTCTACTTGATCATAAGTTTCAGTATTCATGAAGACATAGTTATTGCCATCTGCATATAAAAATTGCATTGGATTATGTTCTACTCTAGCTCTTTCAATTTTAATATTTGTATTGTAAGAATTTTCAACGACTGCACCTGTTCTGAGATTTTTTAGTTTAATTCGAACAAACGCACTACCTTTTCCTGGTTTAACATGTTGGAATTCTAGAATTTGACAAAGATTACCATCAATAATAATGGTCATTCCGTTTTTGATATCATTTATATTGATATTCATACTTAACTCTCCTCACTATTTTCCAATTTTTGTTTCTTTAAACACTGTTACTTGATGACAAGTAGAACAATACTTTTTAATTTCTAATTTATCTGGTGTGTTTTTCTTGTTTTTGGTTGTTGGTCTAATTTGTTTACCACAACGAGAACACTTCAATCCAATAAATTGTCTGTTTTCATTTTTAGCCATAGATATTACCTCCTCACATCAAACTATATGTATTTTAGCATAGTTAAACCCTAAGTTCAAGCAAAACTACCTATAAAATGGGCGGCTTTCTTGTTCTTTTTAAGGTGTCACTTCCTGTTTCATATAATCTTAGAAATTCTTCTTGTTCCTCTTTTGAGTTAAACATCACTAGATTTTCTCCATAACAAAATTCTGGCTGAATCTGAATTAAAGGCTGTTCTTGGTCTAAATTTTCGGCTATTTCTTTTAAGTTTCTCATTTGATAATGCTGGTCAAACTTAGCTGTTAAGCCACCTTCAAGTTGATGTTCTTCATGGATACGGTTAATGCGGTCAGGGAAAAATAGATGTTTATTCATCTCTTCTCTTGTTCCTGACGCAAAATCCAATATGCAACTACGATTTAAATCATTAAAATGATCTATATAAGGAAGGTCTACTACTTCAAATTTCCCTTCATGATTCACGGTTATAACACGAATGACGTATTCATTTAAATTTTCTTTTTCCATTATTCTACTCACTTTCTATAATACTCCGTCAAAGAGACTTAATTGACTCGTTTCAGGCATGTTACCAAAGACCCCCATAACACGCATTTTATCTACAGTTGTCTGATTGACTTTCCCACGGTTTTGGAAATCTTCGATGCTATAGAATGCTTTTTGATTGCGTTCTTCTATAATCTTAGTGGCAACGGCATCGCCTAGACCATCTAGACTTCTAAATGGCATGATTAGGCTATTGTCGCTTTCATCCATGATAAAATTAGCCCCATCACTTTTTTCGATATCAATGTTTTTAAATTTTATTCCTCTAGCTGTTGCTTCTAAGGCTAGTTTCAATGTTTCTAATAAAGAGGATTCTTTATTTGTTGCATCATAGCCTTTACTTTGAATTTCAAGCATCTTTGCACGGATGGCATCGTAACCTTTTACCATTGCTTCGATATCAAAATCTTGGAAACGTGTTGAAAAATAAGTAGCATAGTATACTAAAGGTTTGTGGACTTTATACCATGCGATTCGAAAAGCACTAGTAACATAGGCGGCGGCATGAGCTTTTGGGAACATGTATTTGATTTTAAAACATGAATTGATGAACCATTCTGGAATGTTTGCTTTTTTCATGGTTTCAACATATCCAGCCCATGTTTCAGGATCTTTACTCGCTTTTCCTTTACGAACAAATTCCATAATTTTAAAAGCTTTATATGGTTCTAGACCACCATACATGAGTTCGACCATGATGTCATCACGACAACCAATAACTTTTGCGAAGGGAACAACATTTTTTTGGATGAGTTCTTGAGCGTTGCCTAACCATACGTCTGTACCATGAGCCAAACCAGAGATTTTGACAAGTTCGGCAAAGGTTGTTGGTTTGGTATCTTTAACAAGTTGAATGGTAAATGGAGTTCCGAATTCTGGAACACCAAGAGTTCCTGTGTCACACATAATTTGTTCTTTGGTTACTCCTAAGGCTTTGGTACTCGTAAAGATAGACATTGTTGCTTTATCGTCTAATGGTACTTTGGTAATATCATCCCCGGTTAGATCTTGGATCATTCTTAGTTGGGTCGGATCGGTATGACCTAGTATATCTAGTTTTAAGACATCTTGATCGATAGCATGGTAATCAAAGTGAGTTGTGCGCCACGCACTGGTTGGATCTTCTGCAGGATATTGGAAAGGTGTAAAATCAAAGACTTCCATATATCCTGGAATAACAACAATTCCACCTGGATGTTGACCCGTTGTTCTTTTACAACCGGTACATCCCATAGCGAGACGTTCGATCTCAATATTACGCATGATAATATTTTTATTTTCACAGTAGCCTTTGACATAACCATAGGCGGTTTTTTCAGCCACTGTACCAATCGTCCCAGCACGATAAACATTATCCACACCGAATAGGACTTTGGTGTATTCGTGAGCACTAGCTTGATTTAAATCAGAGAAGTTAAGGTCGATATCCGGAACTTTATCCGCATTGAAACCAAGGAAAGTTTGGAATGGAATATCATGACCATCTTTATGCATCAATGTGCCACATTTTGGACATTTGTAATCCGGAAGATCGAAGCCACATTTATAATTGTTACCTAATGGCTCGCCATTCTCATCATTGAATTCACTGAATTTACATTTTGGACAACGATAATGAGGCGCAAGGGAGTTTACTTCGGTAATCCCCATAAGGTTAGCCACGAAAGAAGAACCAACAGAACCACGAGAACCTACTAAGAATCCTTCATCATTGGAATGTTTAACAAGTTTTTGGGCAATTAGATAGATAACGTCAAAGTTAGCACCGATGATAGCGGTCATTTTACCTTTGGCTTCTTTAAGCGCGTCTTCTTCTGTTAATTCAGCATTTTCTTTTTGTAAACTTAAAGCAATTTCTTTTTGAACAGCATCCGGCCCTTTGGTGACAACGTCATGTAATCTTTTATATATGATGCTGTCTTCTTCTGAATCAGCATTTTTCTTTACGGCTTCGATAAAAGGGGCACCGTAAAGTTCCAAGGCAATTCGCTCTTCAATGTGATAAGGCAAAGGATTGCCATACCATTCTTCGGCTTTGGCATATACCATATCAGTAACGATCATTTGGGAATTGTCAATTTTGGGTGCAAAAGGAATACCTTTGGTATCAATAATGACTTCAACTTCACTTACTTCATCAGCAATTTTATTGGTATTTTCAACAACTATTTCATAGGCTTCTTCTTCGCTTAAGAATGAGAAGTCTTCTAACATTTCAGCAGTTGTCTTTAAATACATGTTTGGCACTTCCATTCCTCTTCTATTTAAAGGATGGAGTTTACCATTGAATTTTTGATTGATGATAATTTCACGATAGATTTTATCTTCTTTAGTTAAATTATGAACATCGCCCGT
Source organism: uncultured Bacilli bacterium (assembly GCA_944355355.1). GTDB lineage: Bacteria > Bacillota_I > Bacilli_A > RF39 > UBA660 > Ventrenecus. Next base: position 23,688 of record CALVQE010000012.1, on the reverse strand, counting down.
TGCTACGACTGGTTTACCAGCTTCTTTGGCAACTCGAATAATTCTCTTTAAGTACTCTTCTGCTTCATAAGAACTGCCAAACTTTCTTTCGGGACCAATCAAGTGCGTAAAAGCACTGACAGGTTGGACTTCAATATAATCATAAAAGCTCATCATATTAACAAGTTCTTCGTCTTCTTTACTGCCAGCTTTATCGAAGATTTCGCCATTAATACAACCTGAACCAATTAAAAGACCTTCGCGCAAAACATCTACTTCACGACGAGGAATTTTAGGTTGTTCATTTTTATATAAATATTTTGTATTAGCAATAGATATAATTTTGAATAGATTTTTTAGACCTACCCGATCTTTGGCAATAAGGGTGGCATGGAAAGGATAAGAGAAACGAACTAAGGCATCCATATCGACTTCTTCGAGTAAATTCGTTGTTGTTTCAATATTACGGCTACTTAAAACTTCACACATTTTATGAAAACATAGGGCTGTTCCTTCCGCATCATAGTCAGCACGGTGGTGTTTTTCTTCATCCCAAGGCACATCTAACCGTTTAGTAAGCGTCTGAAGTTTATGATTTGGCCATTCAGGATGTAACATTCTCGCTAAGCTCATTGTATCTAGAACTGTCGCATCAAATTCTTTAAAGCCATATTTGGTACAGGCGGCTTTCATAAAAGAAATATCGAACTTGGCATTATGGGCAACCATTGGTAAATCGCCTGCCCAGTCTAAAAATCTTTTGGTAACGTTTTCTTCAGAATCTTTACCAGCTAACATCTCATCAGTAATAAAGGTTAGTTCGGTAATCTTTTTAGGTAAAGGACGATGAGGATCAATAAGTTCGTCAAAACGATCTAAAATTTTTCCATTTTGAATTTTAACGGCACCTATTTCAATCATTTGGTCTGATCCGGCATAAAAACCAGTTGTCTCGGTATCGAAAACAACAAAGGTTGAATCTAAAAGATGATATTCACGAGGATTAAAAATAAAGTCGACATCATCATTGACAATATTCATTTCAGCGCCATATAAAACTTTAAAGCGATCTTTACCTTCTTTTCCTTTATTTATTTTTTCAACCGCATGAAAAAGATCAGGAAAGGCTTGAACACAGTTATGGTCTGTTACAGCAATCGCTTTTTGGCCTAGTTTAGCAACATAATTCACAAGTTTAGTGGCATCTATGACTCCATCCATGGCACTCATCATGGTATGGGCATGCAATTCAACACGTGGAGTCTCAGCATCATCGATACTAGCCGCGTCTTTACTATCTATTTTTTCTAGATTTCTTATTCCTAAAACAAAGTCCTTAGCAAAGTTATCATATTCAACATTTCCTTGAAAACGATACCAGTTTCCTTCTTTTAAGGAACCTAAGATAGCCTGATATTCTTTTTTGTCTTTTTTGAAAATTTTAGCAAGTAAAGAGTTTGTTTTATCACTAATTTTTAAGGTTATGATATTAATCGTATCACGTTCTAGGGTATCTATTCCAAAGATATAAGCTTCTAAAATGATTCCTTTTGATTCGCCCATGATGTTATTAATCGCGGTAGCTTCACCATGAATCTCTTTTCCTAAAAGAAGATTACCTTCAATTTTTGGTTTTTCTTCTTTAATCATGGTTTCCTTTTTTTCCCGTTCTATTTCTTCTTTGATACTTTTTTGTAGTTCTTCATTCATCACGGTCGTAAAAGTGATGTCTGTAAAGCCCAAAGCATTCATTTCACTTTCCATGAAATAAAATTCTCTTTTGAGATCTTCTTCTTCGGCTTTATTACCCACTTCAAAGGAAATCGTATGATTTTCTATTGTTGGAGGACTACTTAATATTCCTCCTAAAGAAGGCTTTTTCATTTTATAGATTTTTGCTAATTCGGTCATGTAAGCTAGAATATCTTGCTCTGTAATTTCATCATATTTAAAGGTAATAATACATTTTTCTTTATGATGAATACCATTTTTGCTTGCTAGTATTAGTTCACTGGCAGTCTCATATGGAAGCGGTCTTTTGCTTCGCATGACTACATCAAATAATTTCTTTACTTTATTTAAATATACTTTTTCAATTTCTATTTCTTTTAGACTTTCCCGATCTTTTTCATAGGAAATACTATCTAAAAATCTTACTACATCATCCTGCATAGTACACTCTCCTTCCTTCTTATAACACGATTTTGCTTTTTTGTCTATTCTTATTCACCAATTTTTGTCACTTTATTCACGTTCACTTGATAATCGGCAAAACGTCTTGATACACGGCCTTCGATACAAACTAAATCACCAACTTTGACTTTCTCTAGTTCTTTCATTAAAGGAGCAAAGAAGACAAAGTTTCCGGAAGCAGTTTCATCACTTGCTGTCACAAAAGCCATTTTCTCACCCTTTTTGGTTAAGATTGTTTTAATACGATCAACTAAAACAACTAAACGAACCCGATTATCATAGTTTTTATCTATTCGTTCTAATTTCATTATTGTCTTGTCAATATATTTGCTGGCGGGATGATTACTTAAATAGAAGCCAAATATTTCTAGTTCATCTTGCCGCGAGGTTTCTTCTGTTTCTTGAGGCCGGATTTCCACAGCTGGTTTCATCACATAATCATCAGCTAAGTCACTTGATAGCATAGCATAGTTTAAAGCTGAGTCTATATTATAGATTAAGGTATTGTGATTGTATCCGAAAGAATCAAAGGCTCCGGCTTTAATTAAAGCTTCAATGGTATTGCGATGAACCGCGTTTTTGTAGTTTCTTTTGACAAAATCAAAAAAATCACTGTAGGCGATGGAACCGCGATTTGATACAATGGCTTTGGACATTTCTACACCTAAGTTTTTAATCACGCCAAAAGGGAGCCTCAACGTGTTTTCTTTCGTTACATAGGTTAAAGAACTCAAATTGATATCTGGCGGTAAAATGGTTATACCTGATTGTTTAGCTAAAGCTAAATATTCTTTTGTTTTCGTCACGGAATCAATATTCATATTTAATAAATTGGCAATAAAATACAACGGATAGTAGCATTTTAAGTAAGCCATTTGGTAGCCAATCATGGCATAGGCAACAGAATGAGACTTATTAAAACCATAGTTTGCAAACTTCAAGATCAAAGCATATACTTCCCTAGCTAATTCTTCTTTGTACCCTTTTTGGAGGGCCCCGGTGATAAATTTCGTCTCAAAACTTTCAATTAATTCTTTTTTCTTTTTGCTCATCGCTCTTCGAACGGTGTCAGCTTCAGCAAAGCTAAAACCACCAATGCGACTTAATATTTGCATAATTTGTTCTTGATAGACAATGATTCCATAAGTTTCACTTAATATATCCGTTAAGTCTTCATGAAGATATGTAATTTTTTCTTTTCCTTCTTTACGCCGAATATAGGTATCGATGTTTTCCATAGGTCCTGGTCTAAATAAGGCAATCGCAGATACAATGTCTAAAAATTTACTTGGTTTTAGTTTACGTAAAAAATTTTTCATTCCTTCACTTTCAAATTGAAAAATACCCACTGTATCTGCTTTGGCAAATGTTTCTAAAACTTTCGGATCATTTAAATCAATGTTTTTTAAATCTAGTTTTTGGCCAGTATTTTGTTCAATAAGTTCTAAGACGTTTTTCATAATGGTTAAATTCGTAATTACTAAAAAATCCATTTTTAAAAGCCCCATGTCTTCTAAATAGTTCATGGTGAATCCTGTCAATAGATCTGGTCCGTTATAAAAGGTTGGAATGACTTCATCTAAAGGGACGCTTGAGATAACTACTCCAGCTGCATGGGTCGAAGAGTGTTTTTTTAGTCCTTCTATTTGGAGAGCAGCTTGAACCATTTTTTTAATTTCTTGGTTCTGGGTTACATAATAGGCAAGATCTTTATTCATCAAGTTTTCTTTTAAAGTTAGTTTAGCATCCATTTTATTTACAAATGAATCAATAATAACTGAATTTACTTCTAAAGCTTTACCAACACTTCTTAAGACTAATTTACTCTTTAGAGTTCCAAAAGTAATGATGTTCGCGACACAATCTTCCCCATAACGTGATTTTACATAATTAACGACTTTTTCACGGCCATTTTCTTCAAAGTCAATATCAATATCAGGCATCGTAATACGGTCAGGATTTAAGAAACGTTCGAAAAGCAAGTGGTATTTTAACGGATCAACATCTGTAATACCTAAAGAATAACTCACTAGAGAACCAACGGCACTTCCACGGCCAACACCAACTAATACATCATGAGTTTTAGCGTATTTTACGTAGTCATAAACAATTAAAAAATAATCAGCAAAGCCCATATTTTGAATAACGGATAGTTCATATTTTAAACGATTAATATATTCTTCTGGTACTTTGTTTTGACATCTTTTGGCTAAGCCTTTTTTGGCTAAAGCGATAAGATAACTGTTTGAATCAACATTTTCTTGAAACTTTGGAATATAATGAACATTTTTCTTAAACTCAACTTCACATGATTCAATAAATTCTTTTGTTTTATCGTCTTCTATTCTTTCATTCAAATAATATTCAAAGGTGTTTTTCTCATAATTTTCTTTAGGCATTACTTTTAAGGATTCTCCTAAATCAATAGCTTTTAAAAGATTTAAGTATTCACTATCTTTAAGAGAAAACGCTTTAATATTTGGACAAAAAATAATGTTTTCAGTGACGACATTCGCGTTGTTCTTTTCGTATTCGGTTGTATAGCCTATATAAAGATGGGTAAGTTTTTCTTTTAAATCTTTATAATAATTTAAAAACAAATAAGGCAAAATGATATTCAAATCTCTTTCAAATTGTTCTAAAGTTCCTAAATGGAGTTCGTTAGCTTGGTTTAAGGTGTTTATTTTTAATAAAGCTTGATATCCCTTATAATTTCGAGCATAAAGATATAAGGGAATAGAATCTACAACAATTTCAAACCCAATTAAAGGCTTAATATTTTCTTTTTGCATACTTGTGTAAAATTCCATAAGACCAAATAAATTTTTATCACAGATACCACAAGTTTGAATATTATATTTTTTCAGAAAAAGTATAAGTTTAGGGATGGTGATCATGCTTTGTAACATGGAATAATCGGTCATTACCTTAATTGGTACAAACATGTTCACCACCCACCTTGCTATTCAAGTATATCATTAATCTACTTAAATTACTAGAGAACGTGACTTATTTTTTCATTCTTTTCCGGGCAAAAGCAAGTTTAGGCACTTGTCCTGATACTTCGATATTACCATAGACATCTATACTATTTATTATTTCAAATGTAAAATTATACCCGTCTTGCTTAGCTAAACTCTTTAAATACGATTACTCTTTGAATTGTATCATGAGTGGGGATGCCGTTTGGAAGTTCAAGAAATTTTTTTAACCATTCTTCTTTTGAATTGGCAAACATTGCAATCTCATCCCATCCATCACATCTTGCAAGTATTGCTAAAAAGCAAATCATTATGATATCACTCATTAAGTGTTTCACTTTACCTTGTGTTCTCGTATCATTTTGATCTTTAAAGATAATCATAAAATTTTGTAGTTCATTTGTTTCTATTTGATTTAGATCTATTTCCATATCTTCAAACATCGTTTTTATTTCCTCCAACTTTTTATACTTTTTAGCCATACTTCACCAACTTTATTCTTTTTTCTTATTATACACGAAAAAACGCATTTTCAAATTTTCATGCGTTTATCCTGGTAAATTTCGGTCAGCCCCGTTGTCAATTTCTATTTTTTAGATTGCTTTAGAGTTATGGCAATTAAGATAAAGACAACAACAACTAAACCTATGATAATATAGTTGACACTTTGAGGGTTATTTACGGCGTCATTAACGACTGCAGCGGTTAAAAAATAATCCGAGCAATGTTCTATTTCGAATGAAACCAGGCCATTATTTACCTTCACATCTTTCATGATATATTCAATAGTGTCATTATCCGGATTATAATAGTATAAGTAAAGTGATTCTCCATCTTTAAATTTGTCACGTACGTCAATTGTTACGGTTGTTTTTAAGGGCAAGGTGCCGTGGTAGTCAAAAGAAACAATTAGTTTTTTTTGCTCTACTTTGTCTTCAATACGATTGGCACCTGTCGTATCAGCATTTAAAGATAAGCGTAAGTCTTCATCTATATATAGGCTATCTTCAATGGATATGTTTTTATCTGCTTCTTTTTGAAATTGCCATGAATAGTTAAGTCCACGTTCATAATCGATAATTGCATAGGTATAATAATCTTTTGACTCTGTTTTGGTAATTTTGGTTTTCTGATTTTGAATACTTGTTGTAATGTCCACGTCTGAAGAGGCTAAAACGCGTGTATCTACTTCTTTACTCTTAATAAAGTTTGCCGAAAAGGAAGATACTACAAAAATGAATACCGCAACTAAAACGATGCTTATTGTGATATTCCAGTATAGTTTTTTTTTCATATTTCCTCCCTTTCTATTCTATATTTATTTATATACCTAATAATAGTATTGTTAATGGAATCAAATTATATACAAATTTAATAAGCATGATCAAAATAATATTACGATCATTTTTTACATAAATGTAACTAAACAATAAAGCTGGTATAAAGTAGATAGCTAATTCGGCAATAATATAAATACCGGTGTTATTTGTAGCAAAGATAAAGTTCATTGCAGTATAAATTATAGAAGTCACTAAAATGAATAGGCCATTGCTCGTTATTGCTTCATTTAAGGATTCTCTAAATAATAATTCTTCTGCTATTACGCTAAAAATAATAGTTTTAAATACAGTGTAAACCATCGATAAGCTGGCTAAGTCTTGGATGGCTTGAGTATTTTGATCGGCTGAAAAACCTGGAAATAATATATCTGTTATTATTCCCATAATTATATTTAGAAATATAAAAGCAAGTACTCCTAAACCTACGACTTTAATTATTTTTTTGGTTGAATATTTTTCTTTTAAAACTTGTTTATCTTTTTTTAGACTTGGTAAGTAGGTCACTAAAATTACCGTCAAAAACAAAATGTCTAATACTAATAGCACAAAATATTCATTTATTGGGGCAAAAACATTTATAATTGATGATGCATAATACGTATATACAAAATAGATTAAGTACATCACAGCTGCTTTTAAAAAAACTTGATTTTTTGACATCTCAAACCGCCTACCTTCTCTTACTTTCATATTATAACAAAAAGTGACAAAAAGCAAGAAACTACAGTATTATTTTTGTCAAACAAGCGTCTAGGTAGTTTTATATGATAAGTTTATGTATTTTAGCATAGACTTTTCGCGACAGAAAAAGAGCTTTGAGTCTAAAAAGCTCTTTTTTTCATTTAAGCTTCTAGGTTGTTATTAGAAAAATCTTCTGAACCATGCTAAAATACCCATCATAGTTTCTTCACACCCTTCCCTACTACACCTTAAGTATAGCACAAAAGCCCAAAAAAAGCTACTAAAATAAAAAGTGTTTACGCAACTTCGTAAACACTAGCTTTTTTCTTATCTCTGCCAAGTCTTTCAAAACGAACAACACCATTTACTTTAGCAAATAAAGTATGGTCTTTACCCATTCCTACATTAGTTCCTGGATAAATTTTTGTTCCTCTTTGACGATAGATAATACTTCCAGCAGATACCATTTGACCATCACTTACTTTTGCTCCTAATCTACGACCTGCTGAATCACGGCCATTTTGGGTAGATGTTTGAGCTTTTTTATGGGCAAATCTTTGAAGATTTAAAATCATTCTTTCCATGTTTATCCTCTCTTCCTAATAGTAATATTTTTTGGATAAGAATCTTCTAACTCATAAAATAATTCAACCATGTTGGCAATTAATTTTTTTGTAATCTCATCCTTTTGATTAATGGTTAAAACAAATTCATCGTTTTGATCTTCGAATGTAATTGCTTCTTTCGAAAACTTTAAGATGGCATTTACTGTTGTTGTCAAAATGCTTGATACACCGGCACAGACAATGTCTTTGCCATAGTCATCATACATAGCATGACCTTTTAGTTTTATTTGTTCTAACTCATTTTCTTTTTGTATTAAAGTTATCCGAATCATTATTTTGCAATACTCTTAATCGTAACTTTTGTATAAGGTTGTCTATGACCTTGGGTTTTACGATATTTCTTTTTAGGACGATACTTGAAAACAACAATCTTCTTCTTGCGACCTTGTTTTTCAACAGTACCAATAACTTTAGCTCCTTTTACAGTTGGATCACCTGATTTTCCATCAACGAATAAAACGTCTGTAAAAACAACTTCACTACCCACTTCATTTGGTAATTTTTCAACATAAATTGTATCTCCTTCAGATACATAATATTGTTTACCGCCTGTTACAAATATAGCTTTCATATATACCTCCTTCTTTTTTAAGACTCGCCAATCTAAGGCAACAAAACTGTTTTAAAACCTTAACTGAGCGGTTTTACAAAAGCTAATTGCTTTTAAAAACATATCCATTCTATCAAATTTATTTTTCAGTGTCAATTTTATCTGGCACTTTTCTTTGAAAAAAAGGCTAATTTTAGGGTTAGCCTATTCTTTCTGTTATATATTTTTTTAAATCTTTTAGAGGAATTGTTGTTTGTTCCATTGTATCGCGATCACGAATCGTTACAGTACCATTGTTTATCGTTTCATCATCTACGGTCACACAGAAAGGTGTTCCAACGGCATCACTGCGACGGTATCTTTTGCCGATACTTCCGGATTCATCATAGGTACACATAAAGTCTTTGGCTAAGTCGCCATAGATTTCCATTGCTCGTTCAGCATGATGTTTTTTGATTAATGGTAGAACAGTAACTTTAAATGGTGCTAGTTGAGGTGACAATTTTAAGACTAGACGTGTCTCATCTTCTAGGACTTCTTCTGTATATGCATCACATAACACAGCTAAAACTAAACGATCTAGACCAACAGATGGTTCAATGACATAAGGAAGATATTTTTCGTTTGTTTCAGGGTCTAAGTAACGCAAGTCTTGGTGAGAATGGTCCATATGAACTGATAAATCATAATCCGTGCGATCAGCAATTCCCCATAATTCACCCCATCCCATTGGATAGTTATATTCAATGTCAGTTGTTGCTTTACTATAGAAAGATAGTTCTTCTTTTTCATGATCACGGAAACGAAGGTTTTCCTTTTTGATACCTAAGTCTTTTAGAAATTCCATACAAAAGCTTTTGTAATAACCAAACCATTCTAGATCCGTACCTGGTTTACAGAAAAATTCTAACTCCATTTGTTCAAACTCTCTGGTTCTAAATGTAAAGTTTCCTGGAGTAATTTCATTACGAAAACTCTTACCGGTTTGACCAATTCCAAATGGAACTTTAGCCCGCATTGATCTTTGAACGTTTAAGAAGTTTACAAAGATACCTTGAGCTGTTTCACCTCTTAAATAAACTTTACTTTTGTTATCTTCCGTGACACCTTGATGTGTTTCAAACAACAAGTTAAATTGTCTGATATTTGTAAAGTCACATGAGCCACAGTTTGGGCAGACAATATGTTTTTCTTTGATATAATTTTCTAATTTTTCAGCTGGCCAACCATCGCCTGTTTCTGCTCCCATTGTAAACTCTTCAATGAGTTTATCAGCACGATGACGACTTTTACAATTTTTGCAATCAATTAGAGGGTCAGCAAAACTCGCGACATGACCACTTGCTACCCATACTTCTGGATTCATTAAAATAGCAGAATCTAAACCATAGTTATATGGATTTTCTTGAATGAATTTTTTCCACCATAATTTACGAACATTATTTTTTAGTTCAACACCTAGAGAACCATAATCCCAAGTATTGGATAATCCTCCATAAATTTCACTTCCTTGAAAGATATAACCATATTGCTTGCAATAATTCACAAGGTCTTCCATTTTTAATTTCATTTTTCCACTCTCCTTTTAAAATAAAAAACTTCTAAGAAATTGTAAGGACGAGTAAATACCCGCGGTTCCACCTTACTTATTCTTAGAAGAATCTCTCTTTATTATATAGCTCCGGCTTTCCACACCTTCATCGCTTGTATACATTCATTATATGCAATAAGTTCAGGATTTTCAAGTCAAATCAGATGCTTTTATCTTTTTCGACGCAAAACTTGTTGATTCGATTTATTCATTGCTAAAATTTCATAAATTTCTTCGATAAGTTGCAAAGCACGTTTATCTTCTTCTGTTTGACTCGCAAGAGGGGTATCATTCATTCTCTTGACAAATTTTGAAACGGTGATACGCCACCAAGAACCAATCACTGTTCCATCAGGAAATTGGTCTTTAATTTGGCCAATAAATATTTTTGAATCTTTTTCGACTAGTTTTTTAACATAAAGTAACCGACCCACAAAATCTAAAGTGTTGCCTTGGAGTTCATCTATTTGAGCTAACAAATATAAAGCGATTTGATCTTCTTTAGTTTGCATCTCAAACGGTGTTTCTTTCATTTTTTGAATAAAACTTGAGATGATTTTATTCCACCATGGGCCAATCAATGTTCCATCCGGAAATCGTTCTTTAGTTGTACTAATTGCTACTTTTGGATCTTTTTCGACCATTTTTTTTACATAAAGTAGTCTACCTGTAAAATCTAAGGTATTGCCTTGGAGTTCATCTATTTGAGCTAGGATATATAAAGCTGTTTTCTCTTCTTCTGTCTGCATCTCAATCGGTGTTTCTTTCATTTTCTCGATAAATTTTGAAACGGTACAACGCCACCAAGGTCCAATAATTGTTCCATCTGGAAATTGGTCTTTGGTTGTGCCAATCGTTATTTTGGGATTACGCTCCACCATTCTTTTCACATAAAGTAATTTACCAAAAAAATCTAAAGTGTTGCCTTGGATCTCATCTATTTGAGCTAACAAATATAAAGCGATTTGATCTTCTTTAGTTTGCATCTCAAACGGTGTTTCTTTCATTTTTTGAATAAAACTTGAGATGATTTTATTCCACCATGGGCCAATCAACGTTCCATCCGGAAATTGTTCTTTAATTTGGCCAATAAATATTTTTGAATCTTTTTCGACCATTTTTTTTACATAAAAAAGTTTACCTACAAAATCCAAAGTGTTGCCTTGGATCTCATCGATTTGTGCTAGAATATATAGGGTGTTTTTCTCTTCTTCGGTTTGCATTCCAAACGGTGTTTCTTGGGTGTAAAAAATTTTTGTGGGTAAAATGACATTTTATGCTATACTTAGCTAGTATAGGAGTATAGACGTATGAAGGGTAAAAATGAATTTGATAACGAATTTAAAAAATTAGCTAAACAGGATAAACTGCCAATTTCTTCGATAGAAGATTTAATGCTTAAAAATATCGAAAGCTATAAAAATGAATTATTAGCACATACGGAGAAAGTTCTAATAAAACTATAGTACAACTTAGATTAAAACAAGCCGGTATGAGATGGAGTGTTGATGGAGCAAATAAAATGTTAACTCTAAGATGTTATGTTGAAAGTGGTAAATGGAATGAAGTAGAAAAAATAGTAGTCGATAAATTATTATCATAACTACTATTTTACCTACAAAAATTTTTTACACCCCTGTTTCTTTCATTCTCTTGACAAATCTTGAAACGGTGTTATGCCACCAATGACCAATTACAGTTCCATCCGGAAATCGTTCTTTAGTTGTGCTAATTGCTACTTTTGGATCTTTTTCGACCATTTTTTTTACATAAAAAAGTTTACCTACAAAATCCAAAGTGTTGCCTTGGATCTCATCGATTTGTGCTAGGATATATAAGGCCGTTTTATCCTCTTCGGTTTGCAGCCCAAATGCTGTTTCTTTCATTCTTTGAATAAAACTTGTGATGTTGTTTTGCCACCAAGTACCAATTACAGTTCCATCTGGAAATCGTTCTTTAATTGTGCCAATCGTTATTTTGGGATTACGCTCCACCATTCTTTTCACATAAAGTAATTTACCAAAAAAATCTAAAGTGTTGCCTTGGATCTCATCTATTTGAGCTAACAAATATAAAGCGATTTGATCTTCTTTAGTTTGCATCTCAAACGGTGTTTCTTTCATTTTTTGAATAAAACTTGAGATGATTTTATTCCACCATGGGCCAATCAACGTTCCATCAGGAAATCGTTCTTTGGTTGCACCAAGACTGATGGCAGGATTTTGTTTGACAAATTCAAAAGCGTATTCTAAGCGTTCGAAAAATGTTAGATAAAAACGGCGATCTAATTGTCGCATGATCTCTTTTACTTCTAAACATTCTTCAATGATTTTAAAAATCATTGAGATCAATATTCTTTTCTCCAGATAATTGTTCTTTTTCTTTTCGCAAACTTACAAATTGATAATAGGGTTGTCCGTAAACTAAGAATATGCTATAATTATATTGCTGAATACAGATAAGAGAGAATTAGAAAGTAGTTCTTATAGACTGATTCCAATTTGTATTCAGCGATATAAATTCTTTCGGAATCAGTCTATAAGAGCTATTTTTGTTTATGCAAAATTATATAGAACAAGATTATAGAGTTGTTTATGGTGTAGAAAAACTTATAACCGGACAGTTTTTTAAAACTAAAAAAAATGACCTAGATATGCCTCCAAGTCATTTTGTTTCTCAAAATTGAAATAAACAGCCAAATTTGATAAAATCAAATTATAAAAAAATTTAAAATAAAAAGGTGGCTGTTTATGACTAAAGTATATAATACCCAAGAAGATATTGCAAGTGGTTTTGCTAAATTCTTACAAATCGCTGATCCTGATATTCGCAAAACTCAGCTTAATATTATTCCTTATATTTTGTTTGGAATGATTGATGCTGAATCCTTAGTAGCTGTAGATATTGCTAAACATTTAAAAGATGAGTTTTCTTTAGTTCAACTTGAATCTGTTACAAAAAGAATTAAAAGATTATTTACAAATAAATATTTTGAGCCTTATCTTTTCTATGATAAGGTCATTCGTCACGTGATTGCTTCTTACAAAAAAAAGCATGCTGACAAACGAGTTCATATTATTTTAGATCATATGTTTTCTCACGACAACTACACCGTATTCATGATAACTATGCGTCTCGGTTCTCAAGGTATTCCTCTTTGGTTCAGATGTTTCCATGGAAATGATGATCCTCAAGCTTTCAATGAAAATCTTTTGATAGAAGGTATCTCTTACGTTAGCAATCTCTTCTCTAACGACTTTGATCTTATCTTCTTGGCTGATCGCTGGTTTAATTCTATTTCTCTCATGAAACATATTGATACTTTAGGACATACTTATGTTTTTCGATTAAAACATAATCTCAAAGTTCTACATTATGACAAAAAAGAAGAACATAAAATTTGGAAAACGTTAAATGATTTACCTACTCTTAAATATCATCCAGTTAAATTTAAAGACATCGAATTAACCGAGAAAAAATATAAAACAAATATTGTTATAAGCGATGCTATAAATACCGACGAACCTTGGATACTTGCTACTAACGCTAATCCTAATCGTGCAATTAAAGACTATGGTTATCGCTTTGGTGGTGTTGAATCTGTATTCAAAAATCAAAAATCAAACGGTTTTTACTTAGAAAATACAGTAAACGCTTCTCTAAAATATTTTGAATCCATGTATACACTCGCTTGTACTGCTATATTGTATCTTACTATACTCGGTAGTGATTTTGCTAAAAACAGGAGATGTTACAAAAAAATCAAAATTAAAACTCATGTTACAACTAAAGGAACAAAAAAGAGAACAATGTCCTTATTCAATACAGGTTTAACTTTATTTCATAAAGCTTTTCATTCTCTTATGTATATTCGACTGCCATTCACTTTTATTTTATACGATTCTTAGTCGTTTTACTTATTTTAAAAACAATAGTCTTTAAAATCTTTTTTGCGTGCCATAAAATTACCAAAAAAACTCTTTTTTTCCTCAATTGACTAAAAAAAGACGGAATTTGTTCATCTCTGGACGAACTTTTTCCATCTTTTTTTCTTTTATTTCCTGGCTTAATCTAAAACTGTCCATTATTCAGGTAGAAAAAAACACTTTTGATGAAATGGTGAAAATTGTAGAAGAAGAATATTTTCTTATTCATAAAAAAGGGGACGCAAAGATGGGCTAACACCTACTCAAAGAGTCGAAGTAACTTTAAAATATTTGAGGCATTATTCTTCTCAAAGATATTTAGCTCTGGAATATGGTGTAGCTAAAAGTTGTATTTCTCCTGCTATAAAGTGGACTATGAAAATTTTGGTAGCTAGCAAGTCTTTTTCGCTTTTTAATAAACAAGAAAGTATATCTGATCATTCAGAGAGTAGAATTATAGATGCCACCGAGACCAGAATAGATAGACCTAGTAAAAATCAACGAAGTTGGTATTCGGGAAAGAAAAAATCACATACTATTAAGACTCAAATAGAAGTTGGAGAAAGTACCAATCTTATTTATTCAGTTAATTTTGCTAAAGGAAGCACACATGACTTTCGATTATTTACGCATTCTAAAGTTGATTATTTTAAAGATACTTATTTAATTGTAGATAAAGGATACATAGGAATAAATAAAGAACATAAAAATAGTATAGCTCCTATTAAACAAAGCAAGAATCATAAATTATCCGAAGAAGAAAAATGGTACAATATCGAAGTTTCAAAGATTCGAATAGCAATAGAACACGTAAATGCTTTTATAAAGAAATTTAAAATAGTTAGCACAAGATTTAGGAATCGAAGAAAAAGTTTTAAATTATATATGACCTTTATTTGTGGCATTTACAATTTTGAATTTGCAAAATTTTAGTTTACGGACAACCCTAATATAATTTCTCCATTCCTGTTTCACTGATACGATCAACAAAATCTAAGATAAGAACATTTTTTAAACTGAGTAATCTTCCTAATTGCTGAATAAAGATTCGATAAGACTTTGTTGGTCTTAAGAAAATGCCTGTGTCAAAGCTTAAATCACTTGGAAAGTGAATTCCTTCCGAAAATTTATCAACAACAAAGAAAAAGGTTAACTCTTCTGTTTTTCTTCTGATTTGGCTCATTGCTTGATGTTGTTCTTTTTTGGTTTGATCACTGTGATATTCTAGGATAGTTGCATCGGGATATAACATTTGATAATGGGTAATCGTTTTCTTTAATTCCGTTATATTGGTGCAAAAAACTAACACTTTACCTTTTGTAACATATTTTTTGAGGATATCGCTTTCTTGGCTACTATAAGTAGCTAACTTGTTTAACAATCGCTTAACATCTTCTGGAATTTCACCATGATATTTTTGCAAAAACTTTTTCTCATAATCCTTTACTGTATTTTTTAAGACATGATAAACTCTTATGTAAGTTGGAGGTGCAATAACTCCATCATTTAAGGCCTCTTCTAATTTGTAGGTAAAAGCAACATTGTCATTAAAGCGTTCATGAACGACATCCTTTTTACCTTTAATGTTATTTCCTTCTTCATCTATATACTCTGTATAATCAAAGTCTCTAATTGGTGTAGCCGTTAACCCAATCTTTTTTAAATCAGGATGAATACTTTCTAGATAATCCATTGGCTTTTTAAATTCCGGAGCTTCGATGTGTTGACACTCATCAATAAAAAGCACTTTAGGCAATTTTCTTAGTTTTCTTTCACTTAATCGCATCAATTTATGATAAGTGATAAATTCCATGTCAACATTCACATTAAACTTTTTGATATTTTCTTCGGCTTGATGAATGATATCATTTGATATGGTAATATATAAGGCTTTTTCTTTTAAGATTTCTGCGATGCTTAATGCTTCGAGAGTTTTACCTGTATTGGGAGCTTGGATAAGACAGGTCGCATTGCTTGTTTTTAATGATTCTAAAACATTTTGGTCAGCCTTTTTCTGATAGTCATGTAGTAAATCATAAAGCATAAAAGTCCCCTTCTTTCTTGGTGCAAACTATTGTATAGTATTTTTACTTTTCTGTCAAATGAAAAGCATGACCTAACGTCATGCAGCTAAATGAATTTCTAAAGTCATTGTGGTTGGATCAATGACGGTTCCAGGAGCTATGTTTGTTGAGGCCACTTTGCCATAGCCATCTAGGGTATAAGAAAGGCCAATCATTTCACAGAAGCGAATGATTTCATTTGTACTCCAACCTGTAACATCACTCATAGTATAGGTTGTTTCGTTGGTGAGCAAGAAAACTTTTGAACCTGTGATGACTTTTGTTCCTTCTAATGGATATTGATTAATAACATATTTGCCGTTTCCTAAGACAACAGGGTTTAAGCCTAGTTTTTTTAAATCTTCAACTACTGTATCGATTTGTTTACTCATCATTTGGGTAATTGTAACAATTTTTGAAGTATCAACATCATTTGTTTCGGCAGTGACATTGACTATATTGGCAATATCTTTAATGGCATTGGCAATCGTTGTGGAAAGCTTTGTACTTGAACCTGTATACTGTTTGGTCACAAAGTAGAATATATACTGCGGATCTTCATAAGGAAAGAAGCCTAAGAAAGATTTAATATAATCGTACTCTCCTGTTAAATAACCTCCACTAGGAGAGGCAATTTGAGCTGTTCCTGTTTTACCCGCTATGGTGACATTATCTGGAGCATAAAGTTTATTGTAATCGAATCCACTATAAACAACATCATACATAAGTTGTTTCATTTCATTGACAGCTTCGGTACTAGCAACTTTTTCCACTTCTTCTCTTTTTCCTTCAAATGTGACATTGCCACTTTCATCTACAATCTTAGAAACAATATAAGGTTTAATCATAACCCCATCATTAGCAAAGACAGTCATTGCCTGAAGAAGTTGAATTGGCGTGACGAGTATTCCTTGTCCGAAAGATGCATTAGCTATTTCTGATTCGTAAGTTACATCAACGGTTCCAGAAGATTCTCCTGGTAAAGTTATTCCTGTTTTTTTACCAAAGCCTAGCAGATTATAGTAATCACTTAGTTTGGCAGCACCGAGTTTAAGTCCAAGATTTGTCGCGGCAACATTTGATGAATACATAAAGCCTGTATCATAAGTAATAGAACCCCATCCAACGGTGTTAAAGTCTTTAATCGTTGTCTTACCATCACTTAGAGTTATTGTTCCAGACATAAATTCTTCATCGCCATTATAGATGCCGTTTTCAATGGAAGCAAGCCAAGAGAATATTTTCATTGTACTACCTGGTTCATAGGAATAACCAACTAAAGGACTAATATAGTTTGTTAAACCTTCTAGAGTATTCGGATTAAAATTAGGATTTGAGGCACTTCCAATAATTTCACCTGTCTTAGCATTCATAACTGTAAAAGATGCCCATTCTAAGGAGTCGTCTTTCGAAAAGCTATTGATTGCATTCTCTAAAATATTTTGGACATCGCTATTCAAAGTTAGATAAATGTCTGAACCACTGACGGCATCAACGCCTTGTTCTTCACTTGTTGGCATCTTGTAACCATAGGCGTCTTTTTCATATTCGACATAGCCATTTGTTCCTTTTAATTCATCGTTAAAATAAGCTTCTATACCCATTTCACCAACAATTTCGCCTTCATCATTACTACGAGCATAACCTAAAATGTAAGAAGCCCAAGAAGAATTGATGTATTGTCTTTTTTTGGCAAGGGTTTCAAAGACAATACCTGGTAAATCTAGCTTTAATATCGCTTGACGTTCATCTTCACTGATTCTTCCCCATGTACCTAGTTCTACTTGATATAAGTTTTGATCAAAATAGCCTAACAAATCATTTTTACATGTTTCTTTGTATTCGTCGCTGGCCACGACATTACATATGCTAATCGCCGTATTTTCTTTGTCTACAACGTGCTGAGGATTAGACATATCTGTTGTTCTTGAAGAGGATAATATAGCAATAATTTTATAAGAATTGGCATTTTTAGCTAAAGGTTTACCATCGACATCATAAATAATACCACGGCTAGCATAAAGGGTTTCTTTGGTTGTATTGCGATTATTAGCAAACTCCGTTAAATTAACACCGTCAACATTATTACTAATGACCACGTAACAGAGTTTGATGATTATAACACAGAAAAAAAATCCAACAAAGAGCATCGTCAGTTTCAAATTTAAATTGATTCTTTGAAGTCTAATTTTGGATTTCTTCATTTACAATTCTCCTCTTATTCATCAATGTTTTTGATGTTATTATTATTATAAGTCATTCCTTTCTCTTGTGCAACCTCTTGTATTTTATCTAAAGACGCAAGTTCATCTACTTGCATACTTAATGATTCATTAATTCCTTCTTGTTCACTGATTTGATTTTTCATCTGTTCTAAAGTGATATTTGTTTCAGATAAGACAGCTTTAGTAAATACTGTAGAAAGTGGAAAAACAGCAATGGCAATCAAAATCAAAAAATACATGATCTTTTCTCCTTTTAATACTGTATATCTTCTTTTCTTTGTCTTTCTCATCCTATCTTATCCTTTCTATTATTCTTAGTTTGGCGCTTGCACTACGCCTATTTTCACTTAATTCTTCTTCACTTGGTAAAATTGGTTTTTTGGTAATTAATTTTATTTTAGGAAGATATTCTAAAGGAATAACCGGTAACCCTTTTACCATTGGGTCGATTTCACTATATTTTTTAAATATTTGCTTTACGATACGGTCTTCTAGGGAATGGAATGTTACAACGACGAGGCGTCCACCTGGTTTTAATAATTCAATTGCCTCAGGTAAAACACGTTCTAAGTCTTCTAGTTCTTGATTGACTTCGATTCGAATGGCTTGGAATATATTGCGTTCGGGATGTGTCTTGTGAAAGTAAACTTCCCCAACAGCTTTTTTGATGATATTCACTAGTTCCATCGTTGTTACAATTTCTTTCTTTTGACGATATTCTATAATTTCTTTGGCAATAAACGGACTTTTCTTTTCTTCTCCATAACGATAGAAGATTTGTTTTAAGTCGTCATAAGAATATTCATTTACTACTTCTTTGGCGCTTAACTTATCTTCTTTATTCATCCGCATGTCCAAAATTTCATCACGCATAAAAGTGAAGCCACGATTTTCATCTAATTGAGGAGAAGACACTCCTAAGTCAAATAAAATACCATCTACTTTTGAAACACCGTATTCTTGCAAACACACTTGCATATTCGAGTAACGGTCATGAATAATCTGAAAATTATCCCCTATTTTTTTTAATACTTCCTTTGAATAATCACAGGCTGTTTGGTCACGATCGAAGGCGAATAGTTTTCCCCTTTTTATTCTTTTTAAAATTTCACTTGAGTCACCGGCATAGCCTAATGTTGCATCGACATAGATGCCATCCTCTTTTAATTTTAAGCCTTCTATACACTCTTTTTTTAAAACGGTATAATGTTTCATAAATTCACATCCGTAAACAAATTTTCTGCTATATCACTAAGTTGTTCTTCATTGGAATGTAAAAACTCCTCCCAGTTTTTCTTATCCCAAATTTCAACACGGTCATTCGCGCCGATTATGACACATTCACGAGTCAAACCGGCGTGAAGAACCAATGGGGAGGTAACTGTAGTTCTTCCTTGACGGTCGAACTCACAAACAGTAGCACCAGAGAAAAAGCTTCTTATAAAAGTTCTAGCATCTTTTTTGGTAAAAGGTAATGTATTGAGTTTTTCTACTAATTTTTGCCAGTCTTTCATAGAATAAATATATAGACACTTTTCTAGACCTTTTGCAATGACAAATTGGTCTTCTAATATCTCGCGGAATTTAGTAGGAATTACGATACGTCCTTTTTCGTCAATATTATGATAATATTCACCCATGAACATATCCATCCCCCACTTTCTTCCACAATTCACCACTGTCTACCATTATATTACTAAAAGCGCTTTCAAAAGTAAAGACTCTAAAAACTGCTTCTAACAAAAAAAAGTCGACTTTACGTTATAGTTGACATTTTTTTATTGAACTGCATATGCATTTGATAAGTAATATAGTTGAAACTTTCTTTCTATCCTCTTAAACTATAACTGATTCAACCGCTTCACTAATTACTTTAATAGCATTTATTGTATCTTCAAATGAGATATCTTTTGCATATTCATAATTATTTTGATAATTATTCCATAAAGTTTTTAATCTTGAATCATCGCTAATTAATTCTATATATTTACTGGCCTCATCAATATAATCCAATGTTTTGCGTGTTTTAGAGGTATTAATAATTGCTTTTCTTAATGTTTTTTTGTTAATATCATCCCATTTTAGATTAATGAACATATATAAATCATAGTAATCTTTCATCCTCGTGTTATCAACATTCCTGCTAATGATTGATTCAAACTTTTCAGCAACAATTGTCTCATAGTTATAAGTCATAATATCAATAATTTCATTGTCAAATAAAGTGCTATATTTAAACTCTACTTCTTTATAAGTAATAGCATCTCCAGTGGTTATATCAATCATCAAATTAGTTTTTAAACCATCAAATTCCGCTTTCAAATTAACTTTAAATCCTGAATATAGTTCTTCTTCTCTAATATTTTTAATATTTTCTATTTCAAGTTTGATATTATCGTCTATTTCAATACTAATGATTTCATTAATAACTTTAATAATAGTTTCTCTATCTAGAGGTAATCCTTTTATAGTAGTATCTAAATCCATAGTACTTCTTAAATTCACCCCAAAAATAGATGATAATAAAAAGCCACCTTTAATTATAAATTTGTCTTTATATTTAGATTTCGATATTCTTTTTAATAAAGCTTCAAACATAAAATTTTGAATTAAATATTTATTGGGAATATTAGTTTTATTAGCTAAATTAGATACTTTTGCTTTTAAACTGTTCCTACTTTTAATCATTGCAACACCTCAAAAGTATCTCTCACCTTATTATAGATATTCATCTTTTTGGCATATTCATATAGTTTCAAAGTATTTTTCTTTTTACTGTAAAAATACTCTCTAACAGCCTTATTAAAAATCTCACCATCTATTTTCTTTTTGTTTTTAATAATATCGCAAATAGTTTTTTCTAAGTCATAAACTTTAATAATATTTCCTGAATCAAGTTTATAATTTATAACACCTAATCCAAGTAATTCTTTTTTCGTGTAAAATAAATTAACATTGTCTTCTTTTTGTAGTGAGCCATTATAGCCATTATTAATGGTGATATCATATTTAATAGGAATTCTATCAGAAAAGCCATGTAAATACAAAGCAGTGGTATTTGAATAAATAGCATTTTTACTTTTGCTTTGTAAAATCACAAATTCATCGGCCAACACATTTTTCTTAATATATACTCCACGGCTTACTCTTTCTATTTTGTTATCTCTAATAAGTTTAGTTAAATAAAATCTAGGGATATTATTTTCATCAACGGCTTTAGTAGTTAAATAACCATTTTTAAATAATTTTAAAATACTATTTTCGTACTTCATATCTTTGCTTTCCTTTCACGATTAAATTATACCACATTTAATCGTGTTTGAAAATACATATTGATAAAAGTCAAACCTTTTTCGAATTCAATGCTACTTTTTTAATATTACCAATAAGAATCTATTTTCTATGGAAATAAGTTCAAGTAAATATTGTTTGTTTAATATTGTTCAAACAAGGTCATATCTTGAACTAACTCTTCATTTTATTAAAATTACTTTTTGGAAAAATGATTTCAACTTTAGTATATTCTTTATATTTGGAAGCTATATTTATTTCTAAGCCAAGTTTATTACAAATCTTTTTAGCAAGATATAACCCTATTCCAGTAGATTTTGATTTTGTTCTATCACTTCCTGTGAATCCTTTTTCAAAGACCCGTACTAAATCACTACTTTTAATACCGCATCCATTATCTTTTATTGATAGTATTACATTGTCTTTATTTTCAATGGCATCTAGCTCAATTTTTCGCTCTTTTTTATCCATGTATTTCATTCCGTTTTGAAGAATTTGCGAGATAATAAACAGCAACCATTTTTCATCCGTATAAATTTTCTTTTCTAAATTATTCACTTGTACGGATATTTTTTCATCAAGCAAATATACTCTGTATTTTAATAAAACCTTATGAATGACATCAGACAAATTTAGCTCTTTAATAAAATAATCTTTTTCTGGATTCACACTCCTTGCGTAATACAAGATCTGATCCACGTACATATCAATTTTATCCAGCTCTTTTTTAGATATTTTATCTTTACTATGATCAAAAGATAAAGACAAGGCTGAAATTGGCGTTTTAATTTCATGAGCAAAACTTTCTATATATTCCCTATAATCTAAATTATCACTTTCTAATTTACTTATCTTATCGTTCATCGATTTACATGCCTGTTTTAAAGCATAAATGTACGCTTTGTTTTCGATATTACTACTTTTAGGAATAATCTCTGCTATAAAATATTTTTCTTCTAAAGCATCGACTAGATTTGTAATTTGTAAATACTTTTTCTTTGCCATATGATAATCACAAAATAAATAGCATACGAGCAAAAACAATGTAATTAAAACAATAAGTGCAATGTAAAATAGTGGTATTTCAACAATACCTAATAAAAGGGCTATGACAATAATTGTTGATATTTGAAACAGAATAAAAAAAATCTTATTTTCTAAGTAGCTTGTCCATTTCATAGTTTATAGCCCTTTCCTCTTACATTTGTCAAAAAGTCCGTGATTCCTATCTCTTTTGCTTTATTTCTTAACCGATTAATATTTACTGATAAAATATTGTCATCTAAATAATACTTGTCATTCCAAAGTTTTTCTAATAATTCATCTTTCGTAATCAGTCTTCCTGAATTTATAAAAAAATAATAAAGAATACGAAACTCGTTACGTGTTAATTCTATTTCCTTATCTTGATATTTTAAAATTGATAAATGCAAGTCTAAAGTATAACCATTTTTCGTTAGCTCTCTAAAGTTAACCGGATCATTTAGTTTTAATGCTCTTTTGATTTTTTCTAGCAAGACAATTTTGTTATATGGCTTTGTTATAAAATCTACACCACCAACTTGAATACTTTTGATTTCATCTTCGGTTGTATCACGACTTGTGACAAAAATAATGGGGATGTTCGATTGTTCTTTTATTTTTTTACATATATCATAGCCATCCATATAAGGCAAATTAATATCGAGTAAGATCAAATTCGCATCTTCTTTTAATAAAGTAGCCATTACATTTTCAAAATCTTCAATTAACGTAGTTTTATACCCAGCATCTTCTAAAAGAATAGATAATTTTTCTCTTATCATTGGATCATCTTCAACAATTACAATATTCATAATATCACCACATTTCCTTTTTTATTATACTATAAAAAGAGTTAGATTATATACCCTCTAACTCAATCAATATTTCTTTTGAATCCAAAATAAGTTGCAATAAAGTAAATTACATAGATCATTATAAATATCAAGATACTTACACCAAAACAACTTAAATAAAATGTTGGACTTGGTAATATTGCTTTATATACTCTATTTAATAGATATACTACAACAAAACTAATTATAATTGGATAAATTGCTGGGACGCCAAATAGAACATATAATTGTTTTCTAATAGTCTTATAAAGTTTTTCATCTTTTACTCCAAGTCGTTTTAAGACTGTGTAACGATAATTATATTTTGTAGAATCACTTAATGTTTGTATTGCAAGTATTGTTCCAACTATTGCTGAGAAGATAAA
>CALVQE010000011.1 GCA_944355355.1 uncultured Bacilli bacterium | reverse complement strand
GTTTCCCTAACACTTCGTCGATACCTACGCGTGTAGTGGACTTTCACCACCTAGCAATATGCCATGCACGGCACACTATAAAAATCACCACAGTTTCCTATGATGATTATACATGAATACCCCCCCCCCGTTGTCAATATACAATTTTATTTACACATCAAAAAAACTGCTAGTCAAAAGACTAACAGTTCATCACACTAGATATGATAGATTTTATTTTTCTTTGTAAACATGTATAGACCAACAGCTACGGCAATCCCACCAATAATAACGGCATATGGTAAGAATGAACCAGTTTGAGGATTTTCTGGAGTCGTTGTACATTGAGCATTGTATTCTTCTTCAGTACAAGCTTCTCCATTTGCACAATAATATGTATCTCCATCAATTTGACAAGTAGGATTAGAAGGAGTTTCTGGATTATTAACACCAGTCAAAGTAATTGTACAATCATCTGTAGAAGTAGTTGAACCACTACCATCTAAGTTTACTCTAGCAATAGCTACTTTTTGACCAGCTGTCATAGCAGCAGTAGAAGTAGCAGTTACATTAATAATAGTTGGATCAGTCTCACTCTGAGAACAAGATACACTCCAGCCTGAATTACTCATTCTAGCACAACTAGTAAATGTAAAACTTGAGTTTCCTAATTTAACCTGAGCTGAAAATTGAGTTCCAATAGGCAAAGCATCTACAGCCTTAACGCCTAAATAGAATGTTGAATTTGCTCCACTATTTTCGATCGAAATACTTCCTCCTGAACCAGTTTCATCAGCATTCAATGTTGTAGAAGAAAAATTCGTATCCGTAGAACCAAACACAATTCCTGTTGCCGCATTTGTCATAAGTGGACTTACAAACATACAAAGAAGTAATACAACTGTTAAATAAAACCCTTTCTTTTTCATAAACATAAACCTCTTTTCTTTTTTTATTATGGTTTAATTATAACATAAAAATACAATATTTCTACAAATTTTAACTTTTTTTACAATAATTTACAAAAAATATGGTATTATAATAAGGAATAGAAATGGTGGTGTTAAAAATTGAAAAAAATTGTAATTTTAATTCAAAATAACACCCTATTCTTTACCTACCGTAAATCCGGACCAATACGTGAAGACTTAATGAACACAAACATCATTTCCGATTCCGAACTAGTCTTTACAGATGACTACATTAAAGAAAACAAAAAATTAGTCCTTCCTTTTTTAGAAGAACTATGTGAAATGAACCATATTGACACACTAACTATTCAAAATAACGAACTAGCTATCTTTATCACAGAATTATTTGCCAAACTCAAAATTAATAAAATAAAGATTAAAAAACAAGAAAACATAACGTATACCCTCTGTGAAAAACTTCTCAAAATGAAATACCTTCACGAAGTTGAGTGCTATAGTATTCCTGAATTTATGCTTGAACTATTAGATAATCATCATATTAAAGTCACCACCCACAGTGAAATTTTCTATCTTTCATCTTTTATGTCTCAAAATAGTTTAACCGATTACTCCAAAATTTACTACACCAAAGCGATAAAAATCTATAATCAACTAACCGAAGAAGATCAGGAAGACTTCATTGCTTTCCTAAAAATCAACAAATACTTAAAAATAATTTCTCTCATGAAATTCCAAAAAAAAGATATTGAATTTATTTTAGAAAACTTAAAACAATATCATTTTAAAAATATATATTTAGAACTACACGAAAACATTACCAAAGAAAATGATTATCTTTATCTTAAACAACTAAATAAAAAATATGCTAAATCTCATTTAGAAATAGGATTATACTATTCAGATGAGTATCTAAAAGACAATTTAATGAAGCAAATTATTATCAATACCTTAAAATTATGTGCAATCATTATCACTTGCTTCATCATTGGAATGGTTGGCTATGTTTCTGTGGATAATTACTTTGCCATGCAAGAAGTATCCGCTATTCAAGAAAATGTTAAAGAAACTATGCAAAATACTGAAGATATCGAATTACCAGAAACTGATGATGATAACCTCGTTATAAAAAACAAGTATATTGCGGCTCTTCTAAGTATTAATAAAGACGTTGTAGGATACTTAAAAGTAAATAACACAAACGTAGATTATCCTGTAGTCATCAGTGATGATAATAAATATTATTTAAACAAAAACCTATATGGTGAAGACGACAAAAATGGGTGGATCTATATGGATTTCCGTAATTCAGACAAATACTTAAATGACAACACAATTATTTATGGACATAACATGTATTACAGTGGTGTTATGTTTGGCACTCTACATCGTGTCTTAAATTCATCTTGGTACAACAATGAAGAAAACTTAAACATTCAATTTGACACCATGTATGAATCTATGACTTGGCGTATTTACTCCATTTATACTATTCCTAAAACAAGCGATTATTTAAAAGTTACATTCAAAACAGATGAAGAAAAACAAGAGTACATCGATATGACAAAAAATCGCAGTATTAAAGACTTCCAAGTCGAAGTAACTACAGATGACAAACTATTAACTTTATCTACTTGTACAGGCGACAATGACCGCTTAGTCATTCATGCTAGACTGAATACGAATACGGAAGAACAAGATCCAAATTTGACTGATAACGAGCTTCCGTTGGATTAATCTCCATCGCTTTACGAATACATTCAACAGACTCCTGATAATGCCCCGTGTAAAAAGCAGCAATTGAAAGCAAATCATAAATATAATCATTCCAAGCAAATTCCTCATTAATGTAGGATTTGCTTTTTTCTTTGATTTCTAAAGCTTGATGTAACAACGAATAGGCCTTTTCATAATCATTTTGTAAAATACATAAACTAGCAAGTTCAATATAACCTTCCCTTAAATATGGAGCTTCATGAATAGCCCTCTGAAACCAAAATTGAGCTTCGTCTAAATATCCCTTAGCTTGATAAGCCCTTCCCATAAACCGCATCGAAGCACAACGCTCATCCTTCCATGTCGCATTAGGACACTTCAAATGCTTATGCAAAGTATCAATACACTCATCCCATCGCTGATAATACATATATTCTCTTCCTAAATAATGCAAATTACGATCATCATCAGGATCCTCCACTACACTTACTTCAAGCAAAGGCAAATAAGACCCCCGTGACTTTGACTCATCAGGATAATGATTAAGCAATATCGGTACTTCAATTTCTTTTTCATCAATTGTTGAAACTAAAACCTCATGAACAGGATGATGCCAGTGATACCCTTTACGAGCATGAATTTTATTAATCCAAAAACTAACTCTTGGTACTCCTTCTTCATCTAAACGCCAATTATAATCATAACGAGCCCGAGTAGGTTGTTCTCTGATCCAATATTCCTCTAAAATTTCTCGCCATCCGGGCACAAAAACCTCATCCAAATCCGTACACACACAAATATCCGCATCCTCTGGAACCTTAGCTAAAGACTCATTTCGAGCCGTATCAAACCGCCAAGGTTTAATAACTTGTTCATAAACCGTAACTCCACAATCTTTTAAAGTTTGAACCGTCTTATCCGTCGATCCCGTATCTAAAACAACAATCTCATCTGCTTCCTTCATAGACTGAGTCCATCGCCTTACAAATTTCTCCTCATTCTTACAAATAGCATAAACAACAACTTTTAACTTACTCATATTTTCACCTAATAACTTAAATTGACTTATGCCAATCTACAATTATTTCCCCTTTCATAAATTATCTCTAAAATAATTTATGCCAAAAAAAAGAGCTTGTTATCACACAAGCCCATAATTATTACGGATTAGTAGTTGTTGAACAAATATCACCACGTGTTGTATGTAAGACTTCAATTTCAGCTCCCGTCGTTGGGAACGGATTTTGATTAAATTCAATTGTTAACTCATCAATAGTTAGTGGAACTTCAATCGTAATCGTATAATCATCTGCATTAGCAGATACAACACCATTATAACCATCAAAACCAGTCTCACTTATCTCAGCTGCTGCAGCCTCATAATCTTCTAAAGTACTAAACGTATATAAAACTGTCTTTTTTTGATCATAAAGTGAAGTAGCCCCCAAACCATATTCATAAGAAACAGTTACAATAGCTGTATTATAATTAAGAGGAACTTCCTCATAAGAACAAGTCAAATAACTAGTTGGTGCATTTTCATCAACAATTAAAGTAGCCGTCACAGTCGTTTGATTTTCATATTCATCAGAAGCAATAATACTAACAGTATAATTTCCAGGTGTAGAAGTATCCACAGAACCATCAGCAAATTCATAAGTAACAAGTGAAGCATCATCAACAGAAGCAATAAACTCATCAGCCGTAACTACAGCATTAGGTACAACTGCAATATCCTGTGTCACAACAACTGGCGCTGTTGTATCACGTACAGTAACCGTTTTCTCACCAGTACTCGTATTACCACAAGTTACACTCCATTTATAAGTTCCAACAACAGATGTATCCAAATTAGAAGTCAAAGTACAGCTATTAATATCCATACCAGACACCTGAACATAAGAAGAAATATTATTATTAAGCGGAGCTCCTAATTGAACTGTATCAGGTATTAAAGCCTTAATTGTAACACCAGCTTTTTTCTTACTAGCGAACAAAAAATAATAAACACCAAAACCAACCGCCACAATAAGAACAACAACTAAAATAATAAGTAAAGTTTTATTCATTTTTCCCTTTTGCTTTTTATTATTTTTAGGTTCATCAATTGGCGTTGGTGGCACAGGAACACCACCCATCATTCCCATATTATTATTAGACACGCCACCCACAGGATTATTCATCACCGTATTTGCAGGTTGCGCAGAAACATTTGCGTTTAAATTCACTTGCGAGTGAGCATTTAAATCAGTTCCCATTAAAGGCTGAACTGTATTAGGACTTTCTGGTTCAACAGGTGGAGGAACAACCACTCCTTCAGGCTGCAAATTAACAAAACCTTCAGCACCATTATTCACTTGTGTTGGATTTGGCACCACTCCAACATTTGGATCAGTTGGTACTGGATTTGGTACCACTCCAACATTTGGATCAGCTGGTACTGGATTTGGCACAGCACCAACATTCGGATTAGTTGGCATTGGATTTGACACAACACCAACATTCGGATCAGTAGGCACTGGATTTGGCACTACTCCAACATTCGGATTAGTTGGCACTGGATTTGATACAACACCAACATTTGGATCAGTTGGCATTGGACCGGACACTGTTCCAATATTAGGATTAACTGGTGTAGGATTAGAACTGCTTCCCATCACATTATTTAAGTTTCCATTATTGTTCAAATTTTGATTTTCATTGTTCATAAATCTACCCTCTTATTCTAAAATTCTAAAACAATTATACTAAGTTTTTTTCCTTTGTGCAAGAACAAAGCGAAATTCTTTTCAATTTTTCATACACTTATATAGTACAAAATATGTAAACCACCGAAAAAATAGAAGCTAAAAAGAAAATATAAAAACTAAAAAACTGCTAACAAATCTTGTTAACAGTTTTCCATTTATGCATTACGCACCTTGTCTATGTAGTAATTAATTTTAGAAGCCCATGTTGTACTAGCAGCATACTTTGTATTAATTTGCTCAGGAGTTGTAAGACCTTTTTGAATATAATTTACAGATAAATTACGAATCATTGCTTCAATTCCTTCATCTAAACTATTAAACACAGCATAAGAACCACCCTTACATCCACCAGCACCTTTCATACCTCCAACATTATTACATTGTCTAACAAGAGTACTACAAGTCCAAGTACAACCAGTTTCATGTAAAGTTATAGCTACCACTAAATAAGGATCAACACCATATTCAATAGAATATTTAGCAAAACTCATTCCATAACCACTTAAAGTACTAGACAAACTTGCATCTAACTTAGCCGCAAGCTCTTCCAAAGTCATTCCTTCATAAACTATAGCAGGAGTAGAAGCCTTAAGACTAGCAATTTCTATTTCCTGTCTTAACTCTTCTCCATTAAAATTTATTTGATTCTTTCTTTCATTTTCTTTTAATTTTTTCGTCTGATTTTTAAGCATAATAGATTCAATCACAGAATTTCCAGTTGTTGTAAACGAACAATCTAAACTCAAAATCGTAATTCCTTCTACTAGTTTGGTAAAAACTTCAATACTACATATAACGGCAATGGCTATAAAGACAGCCTTCACCGAGGGTAATTTTTTCATTTCTAAAACCATCCTTCTTCTTTCCAGAAAGTGATACCATTATACTATACTATATTCAGATTTGTCAAATTTTTTCACTCTCAAGCGCAAACAAACGTTTGTAAATATATCAATAAACGTAGGTTTCACCGCATCTAAAGAAAAGAAAAAAATACTCTATTTTTATCCAAAAAAGAGTATTGTAATCACAAACGCAGCCACAATTCCGACAAAATCAGCAAACAATCCTGCACTCAAAGCATGGCGTGTTTTAGTCACTTTAATCGATCCGAAATACAAAGCTAAAACATAAATCGTCGTATCCGTACAACCTTGTAAATTAGAAGCAAGTCGCCCGACAAAGGAGTCTGGACCATAAAGCTCAAAAATATTAGACATAATAGCCAAAGAAGCCGTTCCCGAAATAGGCCTTACCAAAGCCATTGGCAAAACCTGAATAGGAATACCAATCTTATCGAGCAAAGGCGTAAAATAAGAAAACACAAACTCTAAAAAATGAGAATTCAAAAAAATATTAATTGCAAAAACCATTGCAATAACAGCCGGAGCAATCTTAAACGTTGTAATTAACCCCTCTTTTGCTCCGACTAGAAAAGACTCATAAATATTAACTTTCTTCTTTAAAGCATACAACAAAATAGCTAACACAAAAATAGGAACAATATAATTAGAAATTTGATTCATGATGCTTTCTCCTTTTTATATAATCATAAATAAGTCCAGAAACATTCGAACACAACGTAGCTAAAATACTCGTAATAATAATTTCTGAAGGATTAGCACTACCATACATCATTCTAAGCGAAATAACCGTTGTGGGAACAATAGTTACACCCCCTGTATTCAATATTAAAAAAGTCACCATAGCTTCCGTTGCCGTATCTTTACGAGGATTATCTTCTTGTAAACACTCCATAGCCTTTAACCCAAAAGGAGTTGCTGCACTTCCAAGTCCCAAGGCATTCGCCGCAATATTACTAGCAATATAGCCCAGTGCCGGATGATCCTTTGGCAAACTTGGAAACAATTTACTAAGCACCGGTCTAACTAAACACGAAAACTTTTCTAAAATACACGAATCCTCAGCAATCTGCATAATCCCTGTCCACAAAACAAGTAAAGGAAGCATATCCATCAAAAGCTCAATACCATCTAGTCCACCCTTTAAAATTTGATTATTAAGAACATCAATATGCCCTGTTCCAATCATAAAGAAACTGCCAATAGCAATAAAAAACACCCAAATATACGTTACCATCCGAACAACCACCTAAAAAACTTTTGCAAAAACCCTTCCTTAGCCAAACTTTCCTCTTTCTTTTGATAAATCTTTTCCGTCCCTAAAAGATCATCATCCAAATAAATCTGTACCACCCCTACTTCTTCCTCCTTGCTATCCGCATGAAGATCATAAGTAATCCGAATTTGACTCTTTTCTTCTTCAGTTAACAAAGCATAATAACTTTCTTTAACATAATATTTATCTGGATCATTACTATCAACAACCAAAGAATCCTTATCTACAAGCAAAACCCTTTCATAATTAGCAAAGACACTTTCACATAAATCCTTATGATCCTCAAAATCATTCCCATCATTCAAAGTCACTACAATACACGTTTTATCATCCTTTGAAGAAGCCGTCACTAAAGTTCTTCGTGCTTTTTCTGTAAATCCCGTCTTTCCTCCAATCTGATACTCATAACTTCCCAAAAGCTTATTCTTGTTGTGCCAAACATAAGTCTTTGTATTTGTTTTAGCCGTATAATTCTTTGTCCCAATTATTTCTCTAAACATATCATTTCTAAGTGCATAACGCATCAACAAAGCCATATCATAAGCCGTAGAAGTGTTTCCCATCCCATCCTCTTCCTCAAGACCATGATTATTATAAAATTTTGTATGACTCATCCCTAATTCATAAGCCTTCTCATTCATAGCCTCCACAAAAGACTCCATATCACCAGAAACATGATAAGCAATCTCAATCGCCGCATCATTACCACTTCGAAGCATTAACCCATAAAGTAAATCCTTCAAAGTAATTTTCTCATTCATTTCAATATAAATAGCGCTTCCATATGCCTTTAAAACCTCTTCTCCTACCGTTCGAACAGAATTCAAATCTCCCTTTTCCAAAGCTATTATTGCCGTCATAATCTTCGTCGTACTAGCAATTAACTTTTCCCGATTCTCATTCTTACTCATTAAAATTCTCCCCGAATCATAATCCATCACAGCATAAGCCTCCGCCGACACAGCATTAACCATCAAAGGAAAAAAAAGCAAAATTAAAAACAACAGTTTTTTCATAGGCTTCACCTATCAAAACATATGAAAAAAAGGACTAAATTAGTCCTCATTATAATCATAAATTCCATGGATCTTTAAAAGTACTGTATAATCAGGCGAGACAAGCTCCCATTCTTCATCCTGTAAATTGACATTAAAATCAATTGTATACTTGACACGATTTTTTTCTTCCTTCATCTTTTTTAATTGTAAATCTTTATATTTAGTTTGATTAATACTTCCATCCAAAAGAGTATACTCACTCAAATTTTCTTCCATTTCCTTACGAGCCTCATCCTTACTATGTTGATAATCATAAACTGTAATTAAAACCGTTATCACAGCCTGATTACCATTATATGTCTCATTCACAACTTTATATTCTAAATCCACATACTGTCTTTTCATAATAAGCTCATATAAATCCTGTTGTTCTTGAAGCAAATTCTCATCACGAATCAAAGTCTGTAAAGAACTTGTCACCTCATCACTATGATTACGATATAACTCCAAATAATGAGTAACCGGATCACGTGCCGAATTCTGTACACAACCTGTCAACAAAAACAAACTTATTCCCATCAAAACAAGCCACTTTTTCATAAGCAACCTTTATAAGAAAGCAAAATCAAAGAAGCAATCTCGTGCATTTTAAGCGTATATTCCTTCTTAAGCTCCGCACGACAATCCTGAATCATTTTCTCCAAATTATCCTCAACAAGTCCAAACCACTCATAATAGAAAAAAGCACACTTACTGACATTACCTGAAGCTTCTAAAGTATCAAGCTCCACTTCAATTAAATGTTTTTCATAATTAGCCTTACGAAACTCTTGCGCATAAGATAACTTATTTAACACTTTATAAGGAACGAACTCACTCTTTAAAGAAACAGCCAGTTCATTACAATGATTTTCATCAGCAATCAAAAGACGACTTCGAGCTAAAACACATCCCTTTTCATTAACCTCAAAAACAACACAATCACGTCCACTAGAGAGTAAAAAACAATTGAGTTTTTCTTTCTTTCCTCGTAGCAGAGTTTTCCCTAAAAAAGGCTTTACCCACTCTTCATCAAAACAAACATCATATTGTAAAAACTGTCTTAAATCAAAATCGGATACCCGAACTAAAGGAATCTTTTTTAAAGAAACTAAATTATCTTGTTCTTCCCATTCATAAAAACCCCAAAAAGAATTATCCAAATTAACAATCAAATCATAACAATAACGCATCATTTATCTTTCCTTTCTTTGCCAAAAAAACTTTACTAAACACAACACTCCAACATAAAACACTAAAAATTCAATTCTACTATTAATAAAATAAACATAATTTAAAAAACTATACCCAAAAGCAAACAAATTCGTATAAAGAATCGCAAAAAACAAAGCAATACTTACTAAAAATATTCCTAACACTCCAAAAACCACTTGCAAAAAAACACCTTCTTCTCTAACATTTTATTTCTTTCTTTCAAATTTTAGTATATAATGTTGTAAGGTGATTGTATGGAATTATTAAAATACATTATATTAGGAATTATTCAAGGACTAACAGAACCACTGCCGATATCATCAAGTGGTCATCTCGTCTTAATAAAAAACTTATTTAATACAAATATGCTAACCGATGTCAATTTTGAAATCGTCGTAAACTTTGGTTCCTTTATAGCCATCCTGATTATTTTCTGGAAAGACATTATAAAACTAATAACGGCCTTCTTTGGTTTTATTTTCAAAAAAGAAAAAAGAAAACAATACCATGCTGATTTTAAATACTGTCTACTTATTATCATCGGAAGTATACCTGTTGGAATTGCTGGATTGCTTTTTAAAGACAAAGTTGATGAATTCTCTGGAAACATGACTCTTTTAGGTATTGCCTTTCTCATTACAGCCATAATGTTATTCCTCGTCAAAAGTGCCAAAGGAAAAAAAGAAGATCATGACATCACTTATAAAGATGCAATTATTATTGGTTTATTACAAATGGTTGCCCTAACACCTGGAATTAGTCGCAGTGGTACCGTTTTAGTTGGTTGTCTTTTTTGCGGTTTATCCCGTAAAGCTTCCCTAAAATATACCTTCATGCTTTACTTTCCAGTAAGTGTAGGGTCAATGGGACTAGGACTCATCGATATGATCCAAGACAATAGTTTAGCTACTTTATGGTTACCATACTTATGTGGTTTAATCGCCGCTGGCATCGTAACTTACTTTTCTTATCAATGGCTATCTAAAATGGTTCAAAATGGTAAACTTTGGAAATTCTCTATTTACTGCTTATGTTTATCAATCTTTGTTCTCTTTTACTTCCGTTAAAAAGACTGGTTTTCACACCAGCCTTTTTTTTACAATACACTTTATTCTTCTTTTAAAGAACTATTATCCTTAGAACCATAAGAAAGTTCTGGAATTTCTACCTGATGAATAGAATCAAAACGTTTTGTAATCTTTTCCGTTGTCACATGAATATCCTTAACATCCTTACTAACCGTATCAATACTACGCGAAAGCTTATCCCATCTTTCCTTATAACGACCAAAATCAATAGCTAACTTATTAAGCTCTATCTGAATAACCTTTGCATATTTATCTCGTTCCATATTCTTTATAATCATAGCTACAGTCGTCAAAGTACTCATCAAAGTCGTTGGTGAAGTAATCCAAACCTTTTTCTGATAAGCCTCTTTAAGTAAATCAGGATGATAAGCATTAATTTCCGCAAAAATAGCCTCAGCTGGTAAAAACAAAATTGCCTGATTTGCCGTCACACCAGGAATAATATACTTACTATGAATAGCCTCAATATGCTTTTTCACATCAATCTTAAATAACTTTGTCGCCATCTCTCTCTCTTCTTTAGACAAAGATTTATTCGTCATTCGTTCATAATTTTCCAAAGGAAATTTCGAATCAATACAAACATCTCCCAACGGTTCAGGTGCATGAACAACGGAATCAGCAATAAAACCATTAGGCAACTTATACTGAATCTCATAAAGTGCATCATTTTTTTGGCCAAAAACACTTGTCAAAATATAATTTAAATTAACCTCTCCAAAAATTCCTCTCGTCTTCTTATCCGTTAACACACTTTGCAAAGACACAATCTCTGTTGATAAACTATCAATCTTCTTTTGAGCTTCATCAATCTTCGATAACCTCTCCAAAACATTAGTAAACGTTTTATTTGTCTTCTCAAAATTCTCATCTAATCGACTATTAACCTTCTCATTAATAATCATTAACCTCTGTTCAATACGATCATTCAAAGACTCAAAATCTTTTTTTAAATTATTCGCAAAATCATACTTAAAATCACCGATTTCCTTTGTCAAAGAATTTTGAAAAAGAAACAACTTCTCAGAGACTTCCTTATCTCCCCGGGTATTCTTATTTAACTTTAAAATTAAAACAAACACAAGCCCAATTAAAACAACTAATAAAGCTACAATAACATAATCCATGACAATCACCTTCTTGCTACATTATACTAATTTTTTTTACTATTTTCATCAAAAAAGGATAACCAAATGTAAAGTTCTTTTTTTAACTCAAAGAAAAAATAGACTTTTTACATCTATTTTATTACTTGGGTTACATCATAACCAAAATACTCTAGCATACTGACAACTTTTCGACTATGAACACCCCGGTTACAAATAAAATAATAAGGCTTAGTCTTATCCAAATACTGATCATAATAAAGCATAAACTTTTGATAAGGAATATTCATAGCGTCCGGATGATGTTCTAACATAAAATCCTGATAACTCGACAAATCAATCAAAGTTCCAAGATTCTTATGATATTGTCCCACTGCTATTCTTTTCATTTTACTTCACCTAATTTAAAGTATGCACAACTAAAGTTTTCGCATATAATACTCACCCAAAATTTAGTAAAACAAATCATCAGGCTTCATTTGAAAAATCTCAGCAATCCGCACAGCTAAATCGTAAAGCAAACGTCTTGTCCCATTCTCTACCTGCCAATAATAACCAGGACTAATATTTAACAAAATAGCCATGTCTTTGCACGACATATGATGTCTCTTTCTTTCTTCTTTTAATTTTTTATATCCTTTTGACATCGCACATTAACTCCTTTTCTAAATTATAGCATATTTTATCATATATACCCACCAAAAACCGAATAAAACGATTTTTAATGTAAAAATTAGTACTAGGTGGTAAATATGAATTTTAAAAGATTAAAAGAAATAAGAACATATGAAGGACTAACCCAACAAAACGTTGCCGACATGTTAAATGTAAAACGTGCCACTTACGCTGGATGGGAAACAGGGAAAGATATTATGCCCTTACGTCAACTAAATAAAGTCGCAAACAACTATCAAATCAGTCTAGATTATCTTACTGGTTTATCCGATAATGAAGAGAAAATGAAATCAAAACTAAACGATGAAATCAACGTCGAAACCGTTGCCAAAAATCTAAAACAATATCGTAAAGAAAATCATCTTACCCAAACAGATGTTGCTGATGCGTTACAAACAACCCAATCAAACATTCATAAATACGAAACAGGAAAATGCTTAATTACAACAATGTATGCTCTTGAGTTTGCCAAGCAATTTTCCTATTCCTTAGATGAACTATTAGGAAGAAAATAAGTAGAGTAAATCTACTTACTTTTTTTTAAAACATTTTATCAACATTCTTTGGAACCTTATCTTCTAAAATAGTCTCAATAATCTTATCTTCCCTTTCAGGACTAACCTCTTTTCCAGTCATTTTACTCAAAGTACCAATTACCTCTCGTAAAGTACCCTCATCTTTCATATTTCCTTGCTGCAACTTATTAGCCAAATCCAAAATGGTTTTCTTATCCACTTTTGTCTTCTTCTCTACCTTCTTAAAAAAACTATCTTCAAACTCCATAAAATAACCTCCTAGATTATTTTATGTTATTTCTTTCGTTTTGAGTCTTCAAAAAAAATATCATCTGGCTTAAGTCCAAAAATATGAGCAATTTCTTTAGCCGTATCATAATAAATTCGCCGATTATTATTTTCAAGTTGCCAATAATATGCCTTACACACTCCTAACATATCTGCCATACTTTGATAGGTATATCCATGCTCCATTCTAAGTTGTTCCAATTTTTTATTTTTTTCCTTTCCCATTATAACCTCCAAAAAGTAAACTTATAATATAATAAATCTTTCAAATTGTCAATTTTGTCAAGTCTTAGCTAGGTAGACATCAAAATTATTCCCCAATAGACTGGTAATAAGATGAAATGAGGTATTTTATGAAAGATTTAAAGAAAATTGTTGGTATAAATCTAAAATATTATCGTTATAAAGAAGGTTTATCCCAAGAAGAATTCTACGAAAAATATAAACTAAGTGTTAAATATTTTGCCAATCTTGAACGAGGCACGACAAACATCAAATTAGACACCTTGCAATTACTAGCGGAAGTCCTAAAAGTTTCCCCAACCGAACTCATCACCTATGATAAACAAAGAATTGTCACTCAAAAAAGAATCGATGAAAAAAGCGAGAAAATAACCAATTAATTCTCGTTTTTATTTTTAAATTGAATAATAATAGGCGTACCTGTCAAATCAAAATTCTCTCTTATTTTATTTTCCAAATATCTCTTATAACTAAAATGCACTAAACCTTTATCATTAACAGAAAAAACAAACTTTGGAGGTCTAGAATCCTCTTGAGTCACAAAATAAATCTTTAGTCTTCTACCTTTATAAGATGGAGCCTCATGTAAAGCCACTGCTTCATGAATCACATCATTAAGCAAAGATGTTTTAATCGTCGTTTGATAATGCTCATATGCTTCTAAAATAAGAGGCATAAGTGTTCCAACTCTCTTTTTCGTCTGAGCAGACAAAAAAGCCACCTTAACAAAAGAAGCAAACTGAAACTCATACTTAATAAGCTCTTTCCATTCAGAAATCGCTTTATTTGAGTCACTAACCGTATCCCACTTATTGACAACAATAACCAAGGCCTTTCCCTGCGCTAAAGCCATTCCCGCAATATGTTTATCCTGCTCAATAATACCTTCTTGGGCACTCAATACTAAAACACAAACATCACTACGTTCAATCGCCTTCATACTTCGTAAATAACTATAACGTTCAATATTCTCATAGATTTTACCACGTTTCCGAATTCCAGCCGTATCTATCATCGTGTACTCTTTACCATAATACGTAAACACTGTATCCGTTGCATCACGAGTCGTTCCAGCAACCTCGCTAACAATAGCCCTTTCCTCATTTAAAAGAGCATTCACTAAACTACTTTTGCCAACATTAGGCCTGCCAATCAAACAAAACTTACACATATCCTCCTGAGTAGTTTCCTCTTCAGCCAAATCTGCCGTAATCTCATCTAAAAGATTACGAATTCCCTTTTTATGTGCTGCCGAAACACTCATAATCTTCTCAAAACCAAGTTCATAAAACCGATAAACCTCATCTTCACGATGTACATTATCAATCTTATTCGCAACCACAATAACATCTTTACCAGCCTTAAAAAGCAAATCTCGAATCATAAAATCACTCGTATTTAACTCAGTCTTGCCATCCACAACAAATAAAACCAAGTCCGCCTCATCAATAGCAAAAGTAGCCTGAACTAAAATATCCTCGCGAAAATTATCGTTACCAAGCTCAAGTCCTCCAGTATCTACTAAAGAAAAAGACTTTCCATTATGCTTCACGATTCCATAAATACGATCCCGTGTAATACCCGGCTCATCCATAATAATTGAACGATCTTCACGAATAAGACAATTAAATAAACTAGATTTTCCTGTATTTGGTCTCCCAATCAAACAAACCGTTTTCATGAATAGTCACCTCACTTCTCGTGACTTTATTTTAACAATTTTTTCCAAACTTGTAAACAATTAAGAACATTTTGTAGTTGGTCGAATCGTGCAATTATCAGCAAGCTCATCTTCTCCGGCATTACATACTCTTAAAGTATCACATACCCCCATAAGCTCAGAATTGGTCTCATTATAAAAAGCATAAACACGATTATCTTTAATATATAACCCTATTTCATAACTATCCATACTTTCATTAGTAACCGGATTAGAAACATAAGAACCAGCCGTATCATTTTCTTTATTTACAAGACCAGCATCAACAAGATCTCCAACCGTAACTGTTTTATAACAATTATCTCGATCTGCACTGGTATTTCTCAAAGTACTTATATGATCCTCTCCCCAACTACGAGCCGAAGTTAAAAGCATATCTACCTTTTCACAATACATATCCTCTTTAATATTACGTGAAACCATCATCACACTTGGAACAGCTATAACTGCCAAAATAGCAATAAGCGCTATAACTGCTAAGAGTTCTACTAACGTAAATCCCTTTTTCATCCTATTTCCCTCACTTCCGTACTATCATTACTATCGTACCATGAAACTCCAAAGAGTGCAAAACTTATTTCATGAGTATACGCATATTTTTAATAGCATTTTTTTCAATTCTAGAAACCTGAGCCTGACTGATATTCAATTTTTGAGCAATCTCCATCTGTGTCTTTCCCACAATATAACGCTCTAACAAAATTTTACGTTCTCGTTCCCGTAACTTCATCAAAGCCTTCTTCAAAAGAATTTTACGGTCGCGATTTTCATTATCCTCATGCTTATCCTGTAGTTGATCAAGCAAATAAATATCCTCACCGCCATCACTATAAGTAGGCTCATAAATACTAACAGGTTCCTTTAAAGAATCTAGAGCATTAGAAACCTCATATATCGTAAACCCAAAATGCTTTGCAATAACCTCATAACTAGGCTCGCAACCGTACATCTGCACATATTTTTCCTTAAAAGCTAAAATTTGATAAGCTCTTTCTTTAATTCCTCGGCTAACCCTTAAAGAACTTTGATTATCCCTCAAATAACGCCGAATCTCGCCAATAATCAAAGGCATTGCATACGTACTAAGCTTAAGATCAAAAGACAAATCAAAATTATCAATTGCCTTAATAAGTCCCACTACCCCAATTTGAAACAAATCATCCAAATTCACATTATGATGTCTAAACAAACGAAGTGCACTTAATATCAACTTCAAATTACCATAAACAAGTTTTTCTTTAGCTTCTTTACTTCCTTTTTGCATCTCCAAAAACAATGCCTTATTTTCTTCCTGAGATAAAACAATAAGATTATTTGTATTTACCCCAGTTAATTCCACTTTATATTTTGCCATAAATAAAAATCCTTTCCCTTTATTTATGGAAAGAATTTTATTATTTTATACATTATAAATTCTTTAAAGCTTCAATAGCCTCACTTAGTGAGGAAACGGAAATGATTGGTATATCATAACCTTTCTCCTCGGCCACCTCTACTGCTTCATCATAATTTCCTACTGGCACCAAAAACGCATCGGCATCCTCATGAACCGCCCCAATAAGCTTATAACGAACACCACCAATTTCTCCAACGTTTCCTTCTATATCAATTGTCCCCGTACCAATGATCCGTTTACCGCCTGTTATATCTTCCTCCATCAAAGCATTATAAATGGCTAAAGACATCATAAGACCACCAGAAGGACCAGACTCACTAGCCTTCGTTTCAATAACAGCCTCAGGAGACTCATCATATTCATAAGTAATAGTAATCGATATACCAACCTTAGGTGCCCCATCCAACAAATAAATCGTTGAATCCACTGTAATCTCCTCATCATCACGCAAAACAGTCATCGAAATAGTATCTCCCTCTTGATGTTTAGCAATAATATTTCTCAAATCATCCATTGAAGAAATACTCTCACCCTCTACACTCAAAATAACATCAAAAAGCTTAAGACCTGTCTGCGCTTGATCATCAATATGTGTCACATGAACAACTTCCTGTTCCACTATAACCTCTTTTCCAGCTAATCGATACGCCGCAATAATTGCACTATCAATAGACTGCTGTGTTGAAATCTGATCCGCTTTAAACGTCTCTTCAAAACTTTCATTATCATAAGTAATTTCACTCTTAGCCACAATATCCCAATCCGGAATAAAATAAGATGCTGCCAAAAACGGCAAACTACCCCGAACCATTGAAACATAAGCCATACCAAGTTCCCCATCATGAGTATATCCATCCTGAACCGAAACACGGTCTGTCAGATCTACCATTCCCCCAGGAGCATAAATCTTATAAGGAAGCTCAATTTTAAAAAGCAAAAATATAGCAACAATAAGTACTGTAAACTTCCAATTCTCTTTAATAATTGTTTTTGTTCTTTCAAGCATGAAAAGACCTCCATAGTTCATTGTATCAAAAAAGTCTAAAATATAACACATTCAAAGTCACAATTTACAACAATTCGACAAATATTGTAAACTTATCCTGCATAAGCTAAACCATGAAACAAAATAAAGGACCATTAATCATCTTGACTATTCTAACCATTTTTATCTTTTACCACAACGAAGCCATTCAAACAAGCATACTAAATGCTTGCAATCTTTTCATCACCAAACTTTTCCCATCTTTATTTCCAATGATGATTCTAGCTGATTGTTTCATCTACTTTAAATTACCCGAACTTCTCTGTCACTATCTAGGTCATATTTTCACAAAGTATTTTCATACCTCACCATACGGAGCCTTTGCCTTTTTTATTTCCTGCTTTTCTGGCACACCATCAAACGCCTATACAATTAAAAGTCTCTACAACCAAAACTATTTAACCGCCGAAGAATCTTCTAAAATCCTATCTTTCACATTCTTTTCAAACCCACTATTTCTCTATACAATGCTATCCCTAATCTTTAAAGATAGTCCATCAAGCATCTATAAACTTCTTTTTCTTCCCTATCTAGTCAATATCATTATAGGTATACTTTCACCAAAAACACCAACTACCATTCAAAACATCACTCAAAAAAAACAAGAAAACTTTGGTACAATGCTTTCCTCATCCATCAAAAATGCCATGAATACCCTACTTCTCATATTAGGAACCATAAGCGTCTTCTTTTTAATAAATACCATCATCAATCCCTATCAAATTTCATTTATTACAGGAACACTTGAAATCAGTCAAGGACTAAACAGTCTAATCAATACCAACCTTAATTTAAAAATAAGAGAAATATTAGCCATCACCTTTATAAGCTTTGGTGGCTTATCCATCCACATGCAAATCAAAGGAATACTAAGCGATACAACAATTAAATACACAAGTTTCTTAAAAGGAAGAATTATCCAAACTATCCTCAGTATCTTAATCATCTTAATTTTCTAACAAAACAATATTTCACTTTAACCATTAGAGTTAAGAAATTCAATTATTTTAGTCGGAAGACGCAAACAACCCCCCACTATTCCCTAAAACACAAAAAAAAGAATAGAACCTGTTCATCTTTAGACGAACTTTTTTCCATCTTTTTTTCTTTTATTTCCTAGTCTATTTTAAAACTGTCCATTATTCATATGTACTAGATTTTGTAGACTTAATATCATCCCAAAATGAAGAGTCATTTTGAAACCAAATCCCTCTCGTTTTACGTGTTACCGACTACAAAAGGATCATTACTCGTTCCAATTCCCCCACTGATCTGAGTGTCAGACTTCAGATTGATCACCGCGCGAACACCATAGCTGTTCGTCACAGTGAGCCACCGCTCCACATAACCATCCGAATGGAGAATAAGCTCATACGCCGTCGTATCACCGACATGGAAATAACTCGGAGACATGGTCCAGTAAGTTGATGAAGAATAGGTATACGCCGATTTATTTAAGAAATTGTTCGCATATCCGGATAAAGCGAGTTCATCAACGGTAATAAGACCTATCGGATAAGTAAGCTTCTTATTTCCCTTGTCACTGGAAGACGTCGTAAATAAATCATTACTCTCATTTGGACAAACTAAACTTGGTGTTTGCAAATTATAGTATCTTTGGTAACCTCCATAATAGGTAGTTCTACCACTTGTACTTACTCCATCTCCATTGTTATTAACAGTAGACAAACTTCGATCGTTACAGAATCCTGAATCAGCTATATAATCTGCATATCCTTTATCTAATATATTTTGTCTATACCAGCTATCTAAATATTTCTTAATATTAGAATCAACTTCATTCGCATTCGTTTGTTCATAAGATGTTCCTAAAGTATTTCCATACATATATCCAACATATGCTGGATCTGTTCGAGTAGTATTAAAAGGAATCGTTGTTCGATTTGAATATCCTAAGCTACTATCAGTTAATTTCATATTCAAATTATTGCCTGTTGCATCAGCTGTTTCTCCAGCATATAAAAGTCTAATACTACCATCCCCATTGATACGGATAATTCGCCAGTAGTAACCAGCAAAGGATACATAGTTGTTCGTAACACTCCCACGGTAGTAATAACTTGTTCCATAATCATCTGGGGCACTACATAGGTAGCCATTCTCGCTTTCTTCACGTGTTACTTGAACCATTCCATCGTCATTTACCGTTGGACAACCTTCAGTATCTACATCTGCAATAATACTACATTGAATGGAATCGGCACCATACTTACTGACACACTCATCATAAGGTGTACTCTCCTTAAAATACAAAGTACACTTTGTATGTGTCGTTGTTAAATTTTGAACTTCTAGACTCCAATCATCCATATTTAATAATGGTGTTGCTCCATTCGTACAACTAGATTTTTCTGTATCTAATACATAGCCACTATCTTTTGAGGGCATTGTCTTACTTATGACATCATCGACATAAAAAGCAAAATATAAATCTCCTGGATCTTCTACTGTTCCATTAATGACATTAAAATTTTGATTTTGTTCATAAATAGCAAAACTACTATAAAGATACACTCCTGCAATTAATAGAACACAACATACTGTAAAAATAATAATTCCGGTTTTTTTGTTATTTTTTTCTTTAAACTTTTCTAATTTCATACCTATCCCTCTTTTTAT
The DNA here is from genome assembly GCA_944355355.1 of uncultured Bacilli bacterium. GTDB lineage: Bacteria > Bacillota_I > Bacilli_A > RF39 > UBA660 > Ventrenecus. Next base: position 8,388 of record CALVQE010000011.1, on the reverse strand, counting down.
TACTATGATCGCTTTCAATTTTTTTATGAATCATATCCTGTCATATTAATGATAACATTTTTTTGCTGCTAGAACAAGAAAAAATCACCATAACTTCCTATGATGATTAAACTTAAACTCCCCTCTCTTCTTAAAACATTTACTCCTCGTCATCCATGACTTCCAATAATTTAGGATAAACTTTCTTTAATTCGGATTCATCGACAACCGGATACAACAATTCAGGTTCCTTATTCTCAAAAATAGATTGTTTCATAACTTTAATAGAATCAAGATTTAAATCCTCCTCTTGATCAGTTTCAATAAGCAAGAAATACTGTTCTTTACCCTCTAAAAAAGTCGACGCAACAAAATAATCTTTATTATCCATAGTTAAAATATCATTCAAATCATAATACATAATTACAGCCCCTTTCCTTGATTCATAGCATCCAAAATAACATTTTGTAAATCAGTATTTAAATCAAGCGTAACCACATCAGATTCCTTAAAAGTACCAGTTTCAACACCGTTCTTTAAATAATCATTCATTCCAGAAGAAGCAACTGCAGCTCTTCCTACAACAACAGCTCCTTGATCCAAAGCACTTTGAATAATACTTTGAGCATCTTGATCATTATAATAAATTTTTTCTAAAGACCCATCAGGCATCTGAAGCTGAATTCCTACAGTTGTATATGTATCATTTGCAAACATTGGCTTATAAGCTTTATCAAACTGATAATCCATATACACACTTGCATCACTTTGCAAAACAAAATTTTGACCAAGATAATTATTAGAAATAGTTGTGTCCAACTCCTCAGTATCATTAGTATAATCTGAATCCACACTTTCATCCGTTTCAATAACAATTGTTTCTGGTACAACTGACTCCAAAGTAGAATCAATATCATCCGTAACTACAGTCGTTGAAACTTTTGACGTTCTAGAATTATCAAGCATCATTCCAAAACTGACTACATTAGCCATCATACTAACAGCAAGTCCTATTTGTAAAGCTTTCTTCTTTAAAGATTTTTTTAATTTTTCTAAACGAGTAACCTTTCTTTTTGCCTGTACTAACTGTGGCTGTTTTCTTTCCTCAACCAAAGTCTTATAACGATTTTCTACTACTTTAAACAATGGGACATACTTTTCATCATATCGATACCCACGTCCATTAACAGTCGAAGAAACACCATTAACCACTTCTTTCATACTAATATCATGCATCAAAAGTAAATAATAAGCTTCCTGTTCAGCTTTACTTAAATGCTTAACATACGTCTCATCTATCCCAATATCAAGAGGTTGATTTTGAGCCTTAAACAACATTAATTTTTCACTTGCCCTAGTAAATGGATCAGCATACCTTACATCAATTATTACCTTTTGATTATCCACATTCATTTCAAGAGGATGCACAACATTCCGCAAAATAATTTCATTCAATAAATCACGACAATAAACAATTTGTTTTTCCGCAGACAAAGAATTATATTTGGTTTCATCAAAATAAATAGGAACTTCTAATTTTTCTTCAATTGCTAAAACATAAGCTCTATTCTGTGGTTGCTCAAACCGAGGATCATCCTTTTTAATCTCTTCTACTTTTTTAGCTAATGTATCTTTAATAGAGTTATATCGATTATGACAATCCGTAAATAATTGTGCATACTCTTCCTCAATCTCATAAGTCTTACGTATATTTCCTTCTTGAAATGAAACAGCAACCCGCTTTAAAGAAGAATTTCTCTTAAAAATACGTTCTGCCAAATCATCATAATAATTCATTTGCTCCTCTAAAGGTAACTTGCCTACATACTCCTCATCTATTGCCAAAACATCAGCCTTAATAACCTTTTTCTGAGCATTCATCAACCCTACCAACTTTGTATACAAAGTCTTATATTCTAATGGAATATAATGACCATTAACATAAGCCATCATAAGACGACGAGGAAGATTTTCAATCAATAACATTAAATTGGCTACATAAGTTTTTTGTTGCATTTCCCCCATTGAATTATACTTTTGTTCATCAAAAACAGCTGGTGGCACTTTTTCAATCAACTTTAATTGTTCCTCAACCCGTTTTAAACGAAGAAAAAGCATTCCATACTGATATCGTTTCACCTTTGGAATTTCTTTAGAAAAAGACTGTCCTTGATAAGTAGCCTTAAAAAGAATCTTCTTTCCTTTAGAATTTTCAATACTTTGCATTTCACCCAAAATTTCTTGATATTCTTCTTCTAAATCAGCCTTACTTTGAGAAGGTAATGGTACTTCTTCAGAAACATCATAAAAATATTCTTCTGAATCACTCAAAACATTCTCTTTCAAACCAGAAAACACCTTGCAAATCTTCTCATCTAACTTCTCCACTTCAACCATCAAATTTTGATAATGGTCTATACTTGTCACAGGAATATATACATTTTTTCCAAAATAATTACTAACCTCAACTTTTTCCAAAGAACTTTCATCTTTCTCAATTTGTTCCAACTCAAAAAGAATCTCTTTTCTCTTATAGAAAAATTGAACAAGTTGACTTGCTGTTTCCATTTCTAAAGAAGAATCATCAACATTCTTTTTCAAATCTTGATAATCTCTAACCATTCCCTGAATAGTAGCGTCATAAAGACGCCTTTCATTTAAGTACTCGTTTAATTTTCGTTCATCATCAATACTTTTAGTTTGAGAATAATTCTGATCCAATTCTTTAATAATTTCATCTAATTCCACACTTAAAACCGTTAAATCAGAAATATCTTTAAAAGTCTCAGCCATCTTAGTACGATTCTCTTGATATACATTTAAACGCTTTTCTACCTCTAAAATATATTCTTCTATAGTATTCATAACTTTTTCCTCACCTATTATTTATTATAGCATATATCAAAAAGAAAACCTAGCCTTAACAAAAGGTGTAAACAAAAACGTAAACGAAATGTATAGTAAAATTAGTTAAAAATACAATCACAAATTAACTACATACATACTTTATAACTGAAAGGAGATTTGTATGAATAATAATAGTGATTATCAAAGAGCTTACAATTATGTAAAAAATTACAATAAAAATAATTTTGCTCAAGGATGTTGCTGCAATTCAAGAGTCATTGTTGGACCAACAGGACCTACAGGACCTCAAGGACCCGCAACAATCGCCATTGGTACTACAACCGAAGGCTTACCGGGATCTGAACCATCAGTCGTAAATGCTGGAACGAATACAAATGCATTACTAAACTTTGTCATCCCAGCAGGAGCAACCGGACCGACGGGACCTACAGGACCTACGGGTGCTACTGGACCTACCGGCACAGGACCGACAGGAGCTACAGGAGCCACGGGACCTACGGGACCAACTGGACCAGCTGGAACTGGTACAGCAGGAGCCACTGGACCTACGGGCCCCACTGGAGTTACCGGACCGACTGGTCCAACGGGAACAGGTGCTACAGGGCCGACGGGACCGACTGGACCTACAGGACCAAGCATAACTTTGACAATTGGAAGAGTTACCACAGGTGCCGCTGGCAGTTCAGCTGCAGCATCAATAGTACCATTAGGTACAAACGCATATGCTCTTAACCTCACTATTCCTCAAGGACCAACTGGCGCTGGAGCTACGGGACCTACGGGGCCAACAGGACCGACTGGACCTACTGGAACTGGTGCTACTGGACCTACGGGACCGACTGGAGCAACTGGAGCATTAGGCGCTACTGGACCAACGGGGCCGACGGGACCTCAAGGACCAACGGGAACTGGTGCTACTGGACCGACTGGACCAACGGGACCTACCGGAGCAGACGGAGCTACAGGACCTACGGGACCTACGGGACCGACTGGAGCAGACGGAGCTACAGGACCTACCGGACCGACTGGACCTACTGGACCAACGGGAGCAGCTGGAGCTACTGGACCAACGGGACCTACAGGACCTACCGGACCAGAAGGACCTACAGGACCGACTGGACCATAGTAATTTTAAATCCTTTATTCTCAACAAAAACCAAAAATAAAGTTAGCCGCAAGGTTAACTTTTTTATTATAAATATTATTTAAACAAAAAAAGGATTGACTTCCTCAAAGAAGCTTCAACCCTCTTTACATACACTTTACTATAAATATACTTTTAACTCATTATTGTTTTTGTGCTCAATTTCTATCATTTGTTCCAAATACTTAACCAACCTGCAATCGTGTTTATTATAATGATTCAATAATTCCTGTAATTGAATTAACCCTTTATTTGTTCCTTCCATCATTAACTTGGCAATTTTATTATCACTTTTATCCATAAAAGTTTTCATACCAACCATAAGATTACTGTTAAGTTTAACAAAAGAACCTAATTCAACATCTTCAACCTTATATTTTTTACAAAATTTCTTAATATTCTTTTTTAATAACTCATACTCTTTTCGTTGACTTTGAATCAACTTTCGTAGTTTCTTATTTTGAACTTGATGAATAACCGCATCAATTCCAACAATTCCCATATCTACATTCTGATACATCTTTAATATAATTTCTTTTTCACTCATAAGACCACCAATATTAATATGGTCTTTTCCTTAAAAATTATACTTCCTGAATTACAGCAATAATCATTGGTTTACATTCAGTTTGTTCATACAAATAGCTACTTAGCTCAGAACGAATTTCAGTTTTAATTTTATTAAAATCAATTTTACCATCCACAATATTACGTAAAATAACTTCCTCACTAATACTTTTAATGCCTTGAATAATTTCCTTAGAATCCTTTACATAAATAAAACCTTTCGTCGTCACCTCTGGACCAACAAGTAAAACCTTATCCTTTTTACTCAAAGTAGCCGTAATAAGAACAATACCATTTTCACTAAGCATCTCTCGGTCTTTAATAACTAAATCGCCAATATCATCACTACTTTTTCCATCAATAAGAGCTTCTTTAACTTTAATATGTTCAAACTTATCTGTTGCAACACCATCAATAAACTCAACAACGTCGCCATTTTGCTTTAAGAAAATATTCTCTGCCGGAATACCTAAAGCATTAGCTAAATTAGCATTATTAACAAGATAACGATATTCTCCTTTAACTGGCATATAATACTTTGGATTCATAAGTTTAATCATCAACATCAAATCTTCTTGCGAAGCATGATGTAAAATATTCTTATTCTTAGGTAAAGAAACAATCTTACATCCAGCCATAGCTAAATCATTTTCTAATTTAACTAAAACCTTTTCATTTGCATCATAACGTGGTTCAGCAAAAACAAAAGAATCTCCTTCTTTTAAAGTAATAAACTTATCATAACCATTTACAATCTTATTAATCGCAGCATAAGCATTAGACTTATCATCACAAATGAGCAAAATAGAATTACTATCATCAATATTTGTTAAATCACCAATTAAATCTTCTGAATAATTTAAATATTGATGCTCATGAGCAAAGCGAATAAAATTTTGTAACTTCTTACCCATAATAACTACTTTACGATGACTGTTTTTTGCTCCTTCTAAAATATCTTGAATCGTATACAAATGCGTTGGCAAAACACTAAAGAAAATACGTCCATCGCATTTATTAATCGTATCAGCAAAAAAAGAAGCTAACCTATGTGTGGGCGAAGTATGTCCAGTATGTTCAGAAAAAACAGATTCAGAAAGCAAACACAAAACGCCTTGTTTACCCACATAAGCAATTTTTCCTAAATCCATATCATAGGCATCTTTCATTAATGGATCAATAATAAAATCCCCAGTATAACAAATTGCCCCATGCTTCGTATTAATACAATACATAACTGCCCCAGGAACACTATGACTAACTGGCATAGGAAAAATAGAAACACTACCAAAATTAATTTTTTTATTTGGCTTTACTTCTACAATATTTTCCTCTTTCACCCCAAGATCCATTAAAACAAACTTTGTATAATGTGTAGCATAAAACTTAATACCTGGAATTGTTCGAGCTAAATCAGCTGCAGCCCCCATATTCTCATAATGACCATGAGTAATAAAAACTCCCTTAATTCTTTTTTTATTTTTAACTAAATACTCATAATCTGGAATAATATAATCAATTCCATACATGAACCCTTCAGCATACTTTACACCACAATCAAAAACAAAAATATCATCATTAATCTCAACAACATAGGTGTTTTTTCCCATCTCGTCTAATCCACCCAAGCCAAAAATTCTTACTTTTTCCATAATAATACAATACATCTCCTATCTATTTTCTTTTAAATATACTTTGTTTCTCTAAAACCGAAACGAAAAAAAGAATATTCTGGTTCGTAAATGTATTATACCAAAAGAAAGAAAATTTGTAAATATCCGCTAGTCACGTGCTTCACTAAGCAAGTCACTCAAATAAACAATATTCAAGCCCTTAAACTGAATCTGACTAATCAAAAGCTTTAAATTCGCAATACCCAAGTTATCATCTAAATAAATAATATCACCCGTTGCAATACTTTTATATAACGAAGAAAGATTACTCTTTTGAATATGTAAAGACTCTTCAACCAAAACCTTTTTTTTCTGTTTACAAAGTTCTTGATTACCACCAGTAACAAAACACAAAGAATTACTCTCTTTATTATTTTTTAAACTTTTCTCAATCTCATCATAATGTTCAAAATCATAATTAATCTTTAAACCATGTGCATATTGCCTTTCAACATTACCCGTCGTTACCAAAACATTATAAAAAATGCCCATTTCTTCCAAATAAGTAATTAAACTTTCTTCTTTAACAATCAAAGCAACAGAATTTTTCAAAGCATTTCCCTTCTTAACAATCTTATCCCTATGATTACTCAAAGACACAGTTGGTGTAATTTCATCAAAAACAAGATCACTCTCTACAAAATAACCATAATCCTGCATATTTTGAAAACTCTTATCCACATTTACTTCCACTCCAGTTAAACCTGGAATAATATAATTGTTCTCAATAACCGCATCCACCGCATCCTTATGATAATCATCTTTAACTGTCATAATTGAAACATACAAAGGATCCTTACTCTGCATAAACTTAGCTATCTTTTCAGTATAAAAAAAACTAAAACAAAGAATAGAAATCAAACCAAATGCTTTAAAATACTTATTCATTTAACTCACCTAGTAAAGTCTATGAAAAAGAAAAGAAATTAATCTCCATTTTTTTCCTTATTCTCCTTAGAACTAGACACAAAGGCAATATTTTCAACAATCACCTCCGTGACAAATTTTGTTTCCTCATTTTCATTCGTATAATGACGAACCTGAAGCCTTCCACGTACACACACAACATCACCTTTTTTACAATATTCAGTAGTTCGCTGTGCTATCCCATTCCACAAAATACACCTTAAAAAATCTGTGTCATAAAGCCCTTCTTGATTCTTATACGTTCTAGGTACAGCAAGTGTCACCACCGTCCTCTTCGTGCCACTTTCTGTCGTAACAATTTCCGGAGTACCCGTAAGCCTTCCAATTAAAATAACATGATTCATAAAATCAACCTCCAAGGGCATTAAAACATAAACAAAAACCCATTGCAAATGACCAATTTCCCAGTGTAAAGCCTTTTTTTACTCCCAATTTTCAAAATTAGTCTAGCCAATTTTCAAAATTAGCATCATTTTTCTTACCAATTTTTAAAATTGGTAAAACTTCACTTTTTTTAATTTTTTTGGTCAGTTGCAAAAGTAAATTCAGCCACGTCAAAAAGTGATAGCCTTAAATTCCATCATAAATAGAAATGATAATTTGTAGGATAATGCTTATTAGCAATTATTTTTTAACAGTTATGTATTTTTGATTTCTTGCATGAATGCTCTTCTTATTTGTATACTCAAGCATACCTGCTTTTAACAATGGTTTAATAATACTATCGTCAACATATTTTTTAGATGACTTTGGTATCTCACAATAATTTAAAACTTTTTCTTTTAATACATCTATTGTATTGTGCACCTGTTTGTACACCTGTTTGTGCACCTGTTTGTACACCTGTTTGTGAAATTTCAGCAACAGAAATATTTCTAAATATAACTTTAAAGCTATCTCTTTCTTCATAAGACTCAGGTTCTGGTAATCCATATTTTTTCATTTCTCTTTTCATTGTTGGTAAATTGTAATTAAATCTATTACAATTCATCATAGATTTCATTTTATCTATTTTCTTAACAACACGGAACTTAAATACTTTTAGCCACAAACCCTTATAAAATAAGAGCTAGAGAGATTTTCACTTTCTAAAACTGTCAAACTCAGGTCTTTACTATTTTAATTAACACATTTAAATTTTTTTCTAAAATACAGGTGAATTGCCAAAGTAAATGCAACATAAAAAAACAGTAAATAAAATGAAAAAGTAACTGCAACAAAAATTGCAGA
>CALVQE010000010.1 GCA_944355355.1 uncultured Bacilli bacterium | reverse complement strand
TAAAGAAAAAGAAAATCATCAAAATCAGTTTATAGAGTGGTTAGAAAATGAAAAAAAAGAACAATTTATTCAACATAGGACATGTCATCAATCATATCAATTGTTCATTGAAAAAATCATTGAAACAGAAACAATGATTTTAGAAAAATATAAAGAAATAATAGGAGATAACAATGGGAACTAATTATTATGCAGTTAAAAAGAAACCTGGTTTATATAATCGTGAAATACATTTAGGTAAATCAAGTGCTGGATGGTTATTCTTATTTAGAGATAATGAAGAATTTCATACATACCCACAATTTAAAAAATGGTTAGAAAATAATGTTGATACTGGAGAATATGTGTTATTTGATGAATATGAAAGAGAAGTTACAAAAGAATATTTACTTGATCTAATAGACAGTAAACAAAAAGATAAACACAATTTAAGTAATCCTGATAATTTTAATTATAATACTAAAAATATTGACGGGTATAGATTTACTTATAGAGATTTTAGTTAGGAAAGAAAGAATGAAAAGGTATTTATTAATTTATACTAACGGTTTTTACAAAATAGTTGAAGAGGATTATTTGATTTTTTCTTCATTAGAACCAGCCCCGCTGATAATTATCGAATTAACAGACAATCTTGTAAATGAAATAATAGGAGATAAGAAATGACTAAAAAAGAAATTGTGGATTTTATGAAAATGATTTTTATATGTGAGGCGTTCAGAAAGGAATACATAAAATTCTTAGAAAAGAATTCAATAATATACAATTTAAATTTTATCGAGCAAGGAATGATAAATGAAATCGTGTCGATATATTTAGAAATAACGGGAGAGAAAGATGAGAACGTGCGGTGAAATATATGATTTATTTATCGATTTAATAAGAGGAAAAATCAAAGAAGTTAAATTAAGTTTTGCAGAGATAGAAGTGCTTGACAGGGACAGATATTATCGTGATATAGCAGATATACTAAGAAATTTATGTTGGAAAAACAGAATAATGCAACAATCGAATAATAAAGATCATTGTTTTATTTATTATAAAGAAATAATAGGAGGTTAAAACGAAAAATAAAATACTCGTACAATCAAATGATTATAGGCCTTGCTATGTTAATGGTAAAAAGGCTTTGTTTCATAAATGGGTTGATTATGCTAAACCAGTTCCGCCGTCAGTATTGCCATTTGGAGATTCAGGAGGGCAAATGCGTTATACTTATGCCTTAGTTGAGTTTGAAAATGGTCAGATTTCATTGATAGATCCACTTAATATTAAATTCGATTCATCATTATTAAATGAATATGCATTTAGAGATTCTGAAAAAGAGACGACGAAAGATTGAAAAAGTCAATGTGTTGCAAAGAAAATATGATTTATTTAGGTTCTGGTTTTGATAATTTGTTTAGTTTTGCGGTAGGCAAGATATATTTATATGCTTGTTCTAAATGTGGAAAATTAGAATGGTTATCGTTTAAAGAAAAAAGCAAATATAAATGGTATAAATATGATTCTTCAGCTTTAAAGAATCTTATATTTAGAAACACGAATTTTACAAAATGAGCATTTGTAAATTCAACAAAAAATAGCACTTTCTAAATATAAGAAAAACACTTGCGAAATCTAGTGTTGATAACCATTTTAGAATAGCAGAAATGAATTTAACAGATTTAATACATTATGTAAAATTCAGAACGGTAAAAAAGGAGATAATTTTCTGAAGAAATTTGAATCAAAAATAAGTGATTTTGTAGGTGAAACAATAAAGGAAAAGTATGATGAAATGATTTCTGAAAAAAATAGATAGAAAGGAAGTAGTTTTATGGACATGAATAAATACAATGAAGTAGTAAATGGTAAAAAGACTTATAAAATGATTGCGACATTATTAGATTACCGATTTCCAGTGCTTATTGGTTGGACGGACGGAAAGTCCACTCATTACGACATTTTGTTCACGTTTGGAATTGAGTCGGCAGGAGTAAATCAAAGAGGACTGAAGGGCGACGATCTATTCGTATCTATTATGGGAACGGGGGCATTCGGATTTAAAATTGATTCTTTGAAAGAATCACGATATGTAAGTGAAAAGTTATTCTTAGGCAAAGTAGACGAAAGCGTTGAAGCTTTAACAGATTTGATAAATGGGATCATTAAAGAATGGCAGGAAATGTAATGAAAAAAACAAAGTACAAAACTTTAATAACAGTACGTGTCAGTAATGGATTTATAGAAGAATTAAAACTAGAAGAAGTCGAAGGATATTTTATTTTTGTAGATGACCATCGCTTTTTTGCGTACCAAAGTGAGACGAAAAGGTGGTATGTTGTTGATCCGGAAGTAGGAATATCTTTTGTAAGTGCTAATTCATTAAGTGATGCAAAAGAAGAAATGAGATTGAAGATCAAAAACTATGAAGAATTTATTTGCACCGGTGAATATAGAAAAATGCAGGCAGACTATGAAAATCTTAATAATTCGGATGTGTTGCCTGGTCAAATGTCCATTTATGATTTATGAGAAGGAGGAAATTTATGGTTAATGCATTAAACGAGGCAATCACGGATAAAACAATAACTCAATACAAAATCATTGAAGATAAATACGAGATATTGTGCTATTATTTGCGAAATTTTTTTGCGGATGGTAGAGAAGTGATGCTAAAAGAAGATGTAGATCTTATCATTAGTTCTTTAAATAAGATTTGTTTATGTACAGCTGCTGAAGAAGACATAACTAAAGAAGCAGAATAAAAAGGAGGAAAACGAATGTATAGTATTTTAATTTACATTTTTGGTATTGTAACAGGAATAGCATCTAGCTTAATTTTCTTTCTGTATTTAGGTACAAAGTATTCAAAGAAAAAAAGAGGCAAACATGACGGAAAATGAAATGAAGAAACTTTCTAAATTTATTGCAGAAGACTTAAAAAAAGAAAAAATGTTTAAGAGTAAAAAAGATTCTTATGAGAAGACAGAATATTTGCTTTATAAATACAATCAACTACCAGAGGCAATTCGTTTTTTAAAGGAAGAAGTAAAATCTTTGGAAGATGAATCTAAGAAGATTCCTCGAGCAACAGCGAAGTCTCCTACTTTAGTTTTGAAAGAAAATGAAGGAAACTATATTTATGGAGACGAGATTCTTATGACAAGAATATCCGAACTCAAACAAATTATTGCGAAAACAAGATCTTATAAACGAATGGTAGATAAGGTCTTGAAAAAATTTAAAGAAGACGAATATTATCCGATTATCGAATGGATCTATTTTAAAAATAAAACATTTGAAGACATAGCAAATGAGTTTGGCTGGGCAACTGGGACTATTTCAAAGCATAAATCTCGACTAATTAATGAAATAAAAGTCTATCTTTTTCCAGATAATTTTCTCAATGAATTAGGGACTTGAGAGCCTGTTGGCGTGAAAAAAGCGTGAAAAAGCCGTGTATTTACATATGAAAATAATTATTTTATAATGTGTAAAATGAATTTTTTATATAATCCAGAGTAAAGAAAGCCCTGGATTTTTTTATGTAAGGGGATGATCAAAGGTGTTTCAATTTATTGTTGGAGTATTAGTGGGAATCTTTTTAATGGTACTTCTTTCAGTAAAACGAGATGACTATTGAGAAGATTCGTTATTTAATTGAGAACGATAAAGTTGATCTATTTTATAAATCAAAAGCTTGGCAGATCAAAAAACACAACGTGATGATTCGGGATAATAATGAGTGCCAAGAATGCAAAAAAGAAGGAAAACTAACGATTAAGCAGTTAGCCAAGCTAGATGTACATCACAAAAAAGAACTAAAGGAATATCCAGAGCTTGCTTTAGAAGATTCCAATCTTGTTACGGTTTGTGTTCATCACCATAACATTTTAGATAGTAAAGGAAGTTATGGAGCTAAGCAAAAGAAATTTGTAAATGAAGAAAGGTGGTAAACATGAAGGAAGAATGGAATGATTTGCAATTTGAAATATATGGAGCAAATTACTCTGTAAAGGAAATTGAAAATTTATCTTCAGATCATCAGAAAAGATTTGAAGAAATCATTGAGAATTATTACCGAAGGATCCGAACATTCTTAAGTGGTGGCAGGTGTACGAGTCGTTCGTATGATTATATTAAAAATCATCTTGACTATGAATACATTAAACAATATCTAAAAGAACTCACCGATGATCACATTGATTTTATTATTTTTAAAATCAAAGAATTGTTTCCATACTTACCTTAGCCCCCCATTAAAAACTTTTGAAACTTTTGGCGGAGGTGGAAACGAGAGGTGGCCCAGAGTAAAAAAGTGTATACGCGTATGTACGTGAGGGGGGTGGTATCCTGTGAAAAAACTAGGTGGAAAGGAGTAAAAATGGCAAAAAAAGAGATTGAAAAAGAGGAAAAAATAGTACAAAAAAAGGCCAAAAAAGGGTCAAAAAATAATAAAAAATCGAAAAAAACCTTAAAAACAACTAAAAAAGATACTAAAACTGAAGAAAAAGAAGAAAAAAAGAATAAATCTCCTTCAAAAGCTAAAAAATCAAAGTATGATGAAGTCCTTTTTAATAAAATTCGAGAAGATTTGTTAGAACAATTAGAAATTAAAGGACTAATTCAAGAATCTTATAAAAATTTAGTAGAAGATTACATGAAGCTTTGGATAATTAAGGAATTGTTAAACAAAGATATTGAAAAAAGAGGAATTAATATCAAATATGATAATGGTGGTGGACAAAAAGGAATTAAAAGAAACGAAAGTATCACAGACATTACAAAAATCAATACGCAGATGTTAAAGATTTTGAAAGAACTTAGCTTAACACCAGTCGAGGATGCTCCAACTAGTGGATCGTACAGCAATGACGACTCATATTATTAAAATTAAGGAAGTAGAGGAGTATTTAAGCTGGTGTTATGAAAATCCAAATAAAATAAGTAAGAAAATTTGGAAACTTATAGAAAATATCGTAGATCCTACGTTGAATCGCAACGATATTTTTTTTGATGAACAAAAATATCGCGATTGTTTGGGATATTGTAAGAAATGGTATTATGATTTTTTTCCGTATCAAAAGTTTATCTTAGCTTTTTTCTTCTTGTTTGAAGTGGAAAGCAAAGAACCCGTTTTTAAGAAATTCATTATTTTAATGGGCAGAGGAAACGGCAAAGACGGTTTTATCATGCCTATTATGAATTTTCTTCAAACACCGCTTTATGGAATCAAAAATTACAACATTGATTTGGTTGCTACATCGGAAGATCAAATTAAAGATACTTTTGATGTTGTCTATAGTGTCCTTAACGACAATCGAAAATTTTTTAACCATAAGTTTTGGATTGGAAAAGAAAAAATCATGAATTTTGCAACAAAATCCATTTTAAGGTATAACACGAGTAATGCTACAACAAAGGATGGCAAGAAAACAGGCTGCGCTGTATTTAACGAATATCATGCTTATGTTGAAAAGAAAAAAATCGATGTGTATACTTCTGGCGCTGGAAAAATTCCTCATTTTCGAGAAATTATCATAACAACGCAAGGAGACGTTCGAGGTGGTCTTTTGGATGAACTATTAGATATTTGTGATCAAGTGTTAGAGGGAGAATATTCTAGTTTAGGATATTTTCCATTTTTGTGTATGCTAGATGATCCAAAAGAAGTGGATGATCCAGACTGTTGGATTAAACCTAATCCGTCGATTGATTATATGCCAACTTTAAAAAAGAAAATTATGGATCAATACCAAGAAATGAAAATTGTTCCTTCGAAAAAATCCGAATTCATGACAAAGAGAATGAATATTCCAGAGAGAGATGAAGCAAAATGTGTTGCATCATGGGCTGATATTAAAGCTACTAATCAACCTGTTCCAGACTTAGAAAATGAAGATTGTTTAATAGGAATTGATTACAGCGAGATTCATGATTTTTGTGGAGTTGTTTTAGAATTCAAAAAAAATGGAAAAAGAATTTTTAAGCATCACAGTTTTATTTGTTCGAGTTGTAAAGTTCTTCATGATATTAAATTTGATCTTTCTCTAGCTATTGAAATGGGACTAGCGACAATATTGGAAGGACCAACAATGGACTTTGAACAAGTAATCGATTGGATTATGACTCAAGCAAAATTATATCGAATCCTTGGGATCGCTTTAGATACTTTTCGCTATTCACTACTTAAAAATGCTTTTGAAAAATATGGGCTTTTTCCACATGATAAACAACATCCAGACGGAGTTATTTATTTAGTTCGTAATGGAAGTGCAACTCATAATAAAGTTGCACCAGTTATTGATGATATGTTTGCAAGACATAACGCGATTTTTGGGGACGACCCAATGATGCGTTGGTATACCAATAATACGGCTGTGAAATTAGACGGAAAAGGAAATAAAACCTATGAAAAAATAGAACCTCTACTCAGAAAAAACGATGGCTTTATGGCCTTAGTTCATGTTATGAGCATCGATGATTTGCTAATCGAAAAAAAGAATTCAGGACGAATTCTAGATGTAATTACATTTTAGAAAGGAGGTCGAATCATGGGATTATTTAGTCGCTTTTTTCGTAGAGATACAAAAAACATTACGTTGACTTGCACCGATGAATTAATTGCTAAAGTTGTTTATAAAGAACTTGCACTTCAAACAGCTATTAATTTGATTTCGAGAGCAATTGGAAATTCCGAATTCATGACTTATGAAAGATATAAACGTCAAAAAGCAGATAATTATTATTTATTGAATATTGAACCGAACAAAAATCAAAATGCAAGCGAATTTTGGGACGAGGTTATAAGTCATTTAATTTATGACGGAGATACATTAATCTTTCAAAAAGCAAGTGGCGAATTAATGGTCGCTGATAGTTTTTTAAAGAATGTTGTAAACAACCATATCGTTTTTATTGGAATATCAAAAGACAACTATTCTTTTAATTTGACTAAGAAGATGAGCGAAGTTATTTATTTGAAACTAAATAACAAAAATATCCGTTCCTATATCGATTTAATGTATAGCGAGTATGGAGAAGTGCTTTCAAAAATTATGAACGATTATAAAATCCAGAATGGAAAAAAGTTAAAAGTGAAAATTGGAAGTTTATTTTCTCAAAAATTTGATGACCAAAAAGCTTTACAAGATTTTATTCAAAAGAAAATTGAACCAATTTTTAAAAAAGCAAATGCAGCAATTCCAGTTGAGGAGGGTTTCGATGTATCAAGTTTAGAAACCGGCGGAAATAATTCTATTTCTTTTGATGAGGTTATGAAGGGAATTGATGGAGCTTTTAAGTATGTATCGATGGCTTTAAATATTCCACAATCTATCATGAAAGGGGATCTGGCAGACATTAAAGAACAAACCAAAAATTTCTTTACATGGTGCGTAGATCCAATCGCAAAACAAATTGATCGTGAATTTAATCGAAAATATTTTAAAAAGAATAACTATCTCTTAGGAAACTATATGAGAACGGATACCTCAAGACTCGAACATATTAATATTTTTGATGTCTCAAGTTCTTTAGAAACGCTTTTAAAAATTGGGTATACACCGAATGAAGTTCGCGAAAAAGTAGACGACGATCAAGTCGATGAGAAGTGGGCTAACAAGCACTACTTGTTAGAAAATTACAAACCATTAGAGAAGGGAGGAAATGAAAGTGGACAATCAAATGAAACAAATTCGCAAATTTTACGAAAAAAGTGAAGATAATAAAGAACTAACTATTTATCTTTATGATGATATTTCAGCTGGTGATTCATTTTGGGGACTTGACGGAACAAGCAAAGGAATAAGAGATTTGTTGAAAGACTCTTATGAAACAGTAAACGTGAGAATTAATAGCTATGGTGGAGATGTTTTTGAAGGTATTGCTATTTTTAATTTGTTAAAAAGCTATCCTGGAAAAGTCAATGTTTATATTGATTCGTGTGCTTGTTCAATCGCAAGTGTTATTGCTATGGCTGGGGATAAAATCTATATGCCAGAGAATACTTTTATGATGATTCATAATTGCTGGAGCTATGCTATGGGAAACGCTGAAGATTTACGCAAGGCCGCAGAAGATTTAGATACGATTATGAAAGGTTCTATAGCTTCTTACATGTCAAGAGTAAATATTTCCGAAGAACGTTTGAAAGAATTACTTGATCAAGAAACTTGGTTATCAGCAAAGGATTGCGTAGCTATGGGATTTGCAGATGAACTTGTATCTTTAAAAGAAGATGATAGTAATTATTACCAATCATGTATTTTAAAGAATGTTGTTTCTAAGATAAACAGAAATCCAATTTACGAAAAAATCGATTTAGATGAATTAGCAGATAAAATTGTACAACGAATGAAAGAAGAAAAAGAAGATGTTCAACAAACAAACATTCAAAAAGAGAATGCTTTTATAAAAGCATTTGCAGAAAAATTAAAGAAAGGTGAGTGATAAAAATGTTTAATGTTGAAGAAAACAAAAAGGAACTTATTGAAAAATTAGAAAGTGATGATCCTAAAATTCAAGCTGCGGCCATGTATAAATATATGGAAAATGTAGCTAATCAGTTAGCTGAAGAATATACAGCAATTAAGGATACACAAGACAGTAATATTTTAAAAAGCAGAGGTTATCGTGTACTTACTTCTGTAGAAGAAAAAGCTTATCAAAAATTAATTGATAAAATGCGTGCTCAAGAAAGTATTGATGCTGATGATGATGTATTGCTTCCAACAACAGTAATTCAAACTGTTTTTGATAATTTAGTTCAAGATCATCCTATTTTTGCTGAAATTGATTTCCAAAATGTAACAGGAATTACAGAAATGATTACGCGAAAAAGTGCAACAGCAGGTGCTTGGTGGGGAAAATTAACAGATGAAGTGAAAAAAGAACTTGAAGAATCTTTTGAACTAGAAACGGTTAATGTAAATAAATTAAGTGCTTATTTACCTATCGCAAAAGCTTATTTAGATTTAGGACCAACTTGGCTAGATAAATTTGTTCGCACCGTTCTAGAAGAAAGCATTCAACTTGGAAGTGAAAAAGCTATTTTTACTGGAACTGGTAACAATGAACCAATTGGAATGAATCGTAATATTGAAGGCTCTGTATCCGCTGGTGTTTATCCTGAAAAGGAAGCGGTAGAATTTAATGGATTTGAACCTGATATTTTATTTCCAATGATTTCGAAATTAGCTAAAACAGATACGGGGTATCGTAAAGTAACAAAAGTTATTTTTATTGTAAACCCAGTTGATTATTATGCAAAAGTTTTGCCCGCTATTACAAAACTAAATGCTAATGGAAATTATTTACAAACATTGCCATTCCCAATCACGTTTATTCAAACGGAATTTTTAACAGAAGGTAAAGCTATCATGGGTCTTGGTAAACAATATTTCTATGGTGTCGGCGGAAATCAAAAAGGAAATATTATTTATTCCGACGATTATAAGTTCTTGGAAGATCAAAGAACATATTTAGCAAAGCTATATGGCCAAGGAAAACCAAAGGATAATGATGCTTTCTTGTATTTAGATATTTCAAACTTAAATACAACAACAGAAACAACTTTGTCAGAAGAAAATAGTGTTGTTACGTATGGTTTGGAGCAAGAGACAATGGCGGATAAAGTTACTATACCAGCTCAAACAAAAGAATTATACGGAAAAAATGTTTCGGATATGATTGGTACTGATGTAAAAGTGTTCGAAGACGGTTCTGTAGTGGGTACACTAAATAAAGTAACTGGTTATACAGGATTTAGTTCAACTACTGAAGAACAAGAAGGATATTATTTCCCATTCACTCTAAATAAAAGTGGTTCAAAAATGACTTTTAAAAAGAATGGAGTTATTTCTAAGAAAAATATTGCTTGGGAAGCTGACAATGTGTTTAGAGTAACTAAAGATGATACTTTTGAAGTTTTAGTAGACGGAAAGAGTGTAGTAACATTCAATTTTGAATATGCTACATTTGAAGAATAATGGATAGCAAAAAAAACGAATTGCTAAAAGAAGTTAAAGACTATTTAAAAATTACTTGGGATGACGAGATTACAAACAGTAATATCCAAAAATCCATTGATGAGGGCAAATATCGCTTGCAAAAATTAATCGGCTTAGAAATTAACTTTGACAAAGATTTAGATTCACGATCATTATTAAAAGACTATTGTAGATATTCTAGAGAAAATGCTTTAGAATATTTTGAGGAAAATTTTCAAAGTACTATTTTGGAAATTCAACTTCATTATGCCATCCAACAAAATAACGACTGATTCTTATAATGACGGAATCTTATTTTATGGCGAAGTTAAAACAAAATTAGATAATCAAGCGAGAAAAATCGGCGAAGAGTTTGTCTTAAAAGGCAAACTCTTCTACGATGAAATGAGCAAAAGAGATCAAGATTTGGAAGTAGCTAATTCTTTAGAAAAAACTTTAGATTATAAAGTGAAAACACCACGCATTGATTTAGATTCAACTTACAAAGTAAAAATAAAAGAAGAATTTTACGATATTCTTTATATTGATTCGGACGAAAAAAATAATTATATCTATCTTACGAAGGTGATTTTATGACAAATGAAAAAATTGTGGAAATTTTAAAGCAAAAATATAATTTACCTGTATTTTATCGAAAGGTTTTTGAAAAAGATTTAAAAAATTATAATTATTTTATTTATGGTGAAACAAATCTTAGAAAAGACGCATGCAGATATTATCAAACAATTGAAGTTGTTTGGGTAACAGAACGTGGGTATAATCCAGGTCTTCAAGAGATTGATATTATTGAAACCTTAGAGTCAATAGGATTAAGATTGGCAGAAAATGCAACTTATGATGAAGTCCAAATTTCTAAAACAAATCAGTATTTAGATATAGTTACATTTCACTTTAGCCGACCAGTAAAAAAATGAGTTGGAATAAATTTGAAATTAAAAACTTGCAAAGCATTGATCGAATTAATAAGCTCATACAAAAAATACCAGATTTAGCTGAGGATATTATTAATGAATATCTTTGGGAAGAAGGTGCTCCTTTAGCAATTCAATCTATTAAAAAAGAAATTCCACTTGGATCTAGAAATAAGCAAAGATATAAAAATCAACCAAAAACTCATGCTAAAGAAAGTGAGTCTTTAGTTTTTCAAAAAATCAATTTGGGTTTTGAGATAAAAAATCAAAAATCCCCTAATTTTCATTATTTAGTATTTCCGTGGAAAGCTGTCGGAAATTCTTATAAAAATCAACCAAATGATTTTATGGAAAGGGGAATTGAAAAGCAAATTTCAACAATGAATGACGAAATTATCACAAAATTAACTGAAGAAATTCAAAAAAACTTATAAGGAGGGATTTTAAATGAATTATGAAGATTTTGATAATTTTAATATAGAAGAAGCTTCAATTAAATTTGAAGGAGACGAGGAAGCTACAGAATATGGTTGTGTTGGAACAATGGATGTAGAACCAGAACAAGAAGAATTATCTAAGACTTGCGGTTTAAAACTTTTAAAAAGTAAAAATATCACAAAATGGCTTACGGTAACTATAAGTGCTTTTGTAAAAAGAAAAGTAAGTAATAGTTTGTATGGCTTAACGAATGAGGGTTTAGCTAATGGTGTATACGGTTTACCAGCCGATGCCAAAACAAAGCAAGGTGTTTTTGCAGCAGTCGTAACTGACTTTGACGGAAATCGTAAATTAATTGCTTTTCCAATTGTAGAAAATGCAGCTGGATTAAAAATGAGTATTGATAATGCGGCTACAGAAGTCGGACAATCCGAAATCAAATTTAAAGCTTTACAAGATGAAAATGGATTCTTTTATTATGAAGCTATGGAAGGTGAAATTACTGATCCTACTTTAAAGCAAAAATGGTTATCTAATTTTACTCCTGACTTAGTTAAAAGTAGTACAGTAAGTTATACAATAACCTACGATTCTAATGGCGGAACAGGCACGGTAGATCCTGTTGTTTATACAGGAACACCTATTACTTTAGACGACGGAAGTAGTCTAACTGGTCCTGAAGATAAGCCTGTTTTTAAAGGCTGGGCTAAAACTTCTGGCTCACAATCCGCAACAGTAAGTAGTCCTTATACTCCTACATCAAGTACAACTTTATATGCTGTCTGGGCGGCTGAATAAGGAGAATAATTATGTTTCATAAGGAAAAAATGACCATTTTTGTTAATGGCGTAGAGCAAGAAATAGAACTTATGCCTACCTATCAAAAAATGTTTGAATTTGTTAATAACTATCCAAAAGCAAAAGATATTGTAGCGGTTGCTACACGTAAAAAGGCGGTTGATTATGAAAGTGTAATGCAGTTTATTTATATATCTTATTTAGGCGGAAATAATCCTCAACCATTGTTAAAGTATGAGGATTTTTTGAATGCCATTCAACCTAGTTTTGATCGTGATATGCTTCTTTTTGCCAAATTAATGGGCAAAAATGTTTCAGCAAATAATGTAGAAACTTTGAGCGATAACGAAAAAAACTAATGTTCCAAAAATCTTTACTGGAAGCAACAAGTAAGAAGAATAAAAAAAAGAAATTTGTTAAACCAAAGTTAAAAGTAGAAACTATGGCTGATATTTATACTTTGTTCGTGCTTGTACGAGGTATTCCAGCTGAAGATTTTTGGAATCTTGATATTCGCTTCTTGGATTTTGTATATATGAATAAAATTGCCTGGGATTCTTATGTAAATAATCCGAAAGAAAGGTGATGAAATGGCAAAATCAAAAGAAGGTGTAGAATTAAAATTTTCTATTATTTCAAAAGATGCAAATGCAGCATTAAAAGAAATTGCAAGTTCTACAAAGATTGTTTCAAAAGAATTAAATTTAACCGATACCGTTTTAAAAGGAACTGGAGCTTCTGTTTCGGATTATGAAAAGAAATTAGATCTATTAAATACACAGCAAGACGCAATAAAAAGAAAGATTGAAATTACAAATAAAGCTTATGAGGAAGCCAAAAAGCTATTGGGCGAAAATTCTACCGAAGCTCAAAAGTGGCAAACAAAATTGATCGAGCAACAAACAGAACTTGAAAAAGTAAAAAACAAAATATCTTCCACTAATACAGAACTAGAAAATTTCAAAAATGGTGTAGAAGATGCTGGAAAGAAAACTTCAATTTTTGGAGATGTCTTGAAGGCTAATTTGGCTAGCGATGTAATTATAGGCGGGATTAAATCTTTAGCTTCAGCTATTGGAAACCTTGTAAAAACAGGAATCTCAAAAGTAATAAATCTTGGCACATCTTTTGAACAAGCATCAAATCAAATGCAAGCTTCATTAGGATTATCAGCAGCGGCTGCAGAAGAATATGATGCTGTATTAAAAGATATGTATGCGGCCAATTATGGAGAAAGCTTTGAAGATATTGCAACTTCAATTTCTACCGTCCAACAAGTATTAGGAGTTTTAGATACTTCCGAACTTCAAAACATCACAGAGAGTGCTATGACTCTTCGTGATGTTTTTGATGTGGATATAAATGAGTCTATTCGAGCAACTCAAGCTATGATGAAAAATTTTGGGATTACATCGGATGAAGCTTTTAATTTAATGACTCAAGGATTTCAAAATGGTTTGAATTATTCTGGCGAACTTATTGATAACGTCAATGAATATTCTGTTCAATTTCAAAAACTAGGATTATCAGCCGAAGATATGTTTAATATTTTTCAGGCTGGTAGTGATGCAGGAGCTTGGAATCTAGATAAAATAGGCGATGCCATAAAAGAATTTTCAATCCGGGCTATCGATGGATCCAATACTACTATAGATGGTTTCACAAGGCTTGGTATGAGTGCGGATGATATGGCGGACAAGTTTGCGGCTGGAGGATCAATAGCAAGGGATGCTTTCTATGAAGTGATTGATGCAATTGCCGCTATGGAAGACCCCGTCGAACAATCCATTGTTGGCGTAGATCTTTTTGGTACTATGTGGGAAGATCTTGGACCACAGGTTGTTACACAATTAGGAAGTATTCGAAATGCGTATGACGGAGCAGCCGATTCTATGGCCAAAATGCAAGAAGTTAAGTATGATGATTTTGGATCGGCCATGGAAGGAATTGGAAGAATACTTGAAACAAAGCTTATACTTCCTATCGGTGAAAGGCTTGTACCTGTTTTAGAAGAGCTTTCAAATCAATTTTTGACTTTTATTGATTCTCCAGAAGGTGAAGAATTTTTAAATAATATCGTAAACGGAGTTACATCATTAATTGATGGCGTTGTAAATATTGTTCAATTTTTAGTCGATAATTGGGAATTTATTTCTATAATTGCAATTACTATTGGAGCAATTGCTACAGCGATTGGACTAGTGAATGCAGCCATGGCTATATTTAGTGTTGTTTCTTCACCAATTACATGGATTATTTTAGGCATTATTGCAGCCATTGCAGCTATTATTGCTATTATTGTTTTATTAAAAGAAAACTGGGATGCAATATGGAATTGGATCGTTGGGGTATTTGAAGGTGTTGGCGAAGCATTAGGTAATACTTGGAATGCTATTTGTGATGCTTTTGAAGCGGCTGGAAATTGGATTGGCGACGTTTGTAAAAGTATAGGTGATTTTTTCGTGAATTTGGGAAAAGAAATTGTCGATGCTATTATGAATATTATTAATTGGTTTGCTTCATTACCTGGAAAAGCTGTAGAAATGGCACAAGGAATCTTTAATGCTGTTGTTTCATTACCAGGAAAAATGTTAGATATTGGTAAAAATATTGTAACTGGTATTTGGGACGGTATATCAGGTGCAGCAGGTTGGTTGTTTGATCAAGTAGGAAATTTTTGTTCTTCTATTTGGGAAGGAATTACGGGATTTTTTGGTATTCACAGTCCTTCCACTCTAATGAAAGAAACAGTAGGAAAGAATATCGGTTATGGAATTGGGGACGGTGTTATAGATTCAATTGGATATGTAGAAAATGCTATGGCAGACCTTGGAGAATCAGCTATAAATTCTATTTCAGCAACCGACTTAATTATTAATGCTACAACGGAAAGTTTAGATAATAGTAATCCTACACCACTTTATTTAACAATCGAAAATTTCAATAATAATCGTGAACAAGACATTGAAGAACTTATAGAAGAAATCGAATTTTATAGAAAAACAAAGGAGGTAACCGGTTAATGTATCAAGATGAAGCTTATTTTATTTTTAAAGACAAAAATTCTAAAAACCACAATGTGTTTTTAGCAGAATTTCCTGAAACGGTTCTTCCTTCAAGACGTGTGGAAAAAATTCAAATAGATGGACGAAACGGAGCCTTGCATGAAAGCGACGGGTGTTATGATTCTTACTCATGGTCATTGGTTTGCTATGGAAATTTTAATGCTTCAGAAGTTGCTTCGTGGTTGTTTGGAACAGGTTATTTAACTCTTAGTAATAATTTGAATCGACGTTATAAAGTTACGGTAAACAATTCTATTGATTTAGAAACTATTGCGATCAATTTTGAAAAATTTACTCTTCCTTTGGAAGTGGAACCTTATGTAGAAGATATAGAAGAAACAACTGTTAATTTAGGAACCTCTAATCAAATAGAGGTTCCCTCAACAATTGATACACCTTTTATTTTAGAATTTGAAACAATTAGTGAGGAGACCACTATTTCAATTAATAATAAGGAAATTAAGATAGAAAGTTGTAATAATTTAGTGATAGATACAGATTTAAAGATTGCTTATGAAAATAATTATGTAAATGCTATGTCTAAAATTACTGGCAATTTAGAAGAATTAATTTTGAATCCAGGAACAAATATAATTGAATTATCCGGAACCTATACAAACGCAAAACTTAAATATAGGAGACGAGATTTATGTTAATATACGATAAGAACACAATTTTAAAAGAAGAAAATTTTCAAAGTAATGGTCTCGGTTATCTTACTGATTTTACTTCTAATCCAAAAATAACTGAAGAATTAAATGGAACGAAACAGCTGGAATTTGAGTATTCCATTAATGGCCAAAATGCTGAATATTTAGAAAACTATTATATTATTAAAGCCTGGCATGATACCTCCTTTCAATTATTTTATGTTACAAAAGCAACGAAAAAAAGAAATCGAATTACAGTTTTTGCATTACACGTTGCTTTTTCGTTAAATAAAAACAATTTATCTAATGTTCAAATAACAAACAAAACAGCAATTTCTTCAGTTGCACAAGTGCTATCGAATACGGATGAACATAATTATTTTGGAGTTATTGGTGATGCAAATGCTGGAGGATCTTCAGATTTTTTGTTTAATAATATAAACCCTATTGCAGCAATACTAACGGATGAGAAATCAATCATTAATGTTTTAGGTGGAGAAATTCGTTATGATAACTTTAAAATAGGTGTTTATAACAAGATTGGTGAAGATAATAATGTAACCGTTTTATGGGGAAAAAATTTAAAACAATTTGATCAAGAAATTGATGCAACAGATGTTGTAACTAGGGTTATACCGGTATCAAAAGACGGATATACTCTTCCAGAAAAATATGTAGACAGTCCACTTATTAATAATTATCCATTTAAAATGATTTCTACAATTGAAGTCGATATAGAACTTGAAGAAGATGAAACGAAAACTGAAGAACAACTATTATCTAATTTATATGAAAAAATGCGAGAAATTGTTTACCAAGAATTTGATAATGGACTGGATAAGCCAAAAACAACAGTAACTATTGATTGGCAAGACCTTTCAAAAACGGAAGAATATAAAAATTATAGCTTTTTAGAGAAAATTGAACTAGGAGATACAATTACTGTAAAAGCATTAAACGTTCTAGTTAAAACAAGAGTCATTAAAACCGTGTATGATGTATTGCAAAAAAAATATACAAGTTTCACTTTAGGCGATAAAAAAGAGACGATTTTAGACGGAACAAAAAAGACGATTCAGCAAGAAATTAACAAATTAAATATCAATCCTACAAGCTTACTTCAGCAAGCGAAAGATAATGCGACATCTTTAATTATCAATGCACTTGGTGGAAATGTTTATAAAACAAATAGCGAACTGTTTATTATGGATACAGATGATCCAACTACAGCAACTAAAGTATGGCGTTGGAATCTTAATGGCTTAGGTTATTCTAGTACAGGTATAAATGGACCATATGGTCTTGCTATGACAATGGACGGTTCAATTGTAGCGGATTATATAACAACAGGAACAATGTCTGTTGAAAGAATTGAGGGTTTAAAAGAAATTCTTTTACAAATCCAAGAAAATATGGATTTTAAAAGAACAACTTCTGGAGATAGTTATATTTTAATTGATAATGCTCAGGAAGGGCCTCTTTTAAAATTATCTATAAAAGGTCAAATGAGTCTTTTATATCCTTCAGATGATCTTTATCCTAGCGACGATTTATATCCTCTTGATTCTTACTTAATTGTCCAAAAAGCAGACGGAACAAAATCTAAAGTATTGCTTCCATTAAATTATCTTAATTATATCGATGATACAAATTGCGATGAATTTGTTTTTGAAAATGGAGTAGCAAAAATCATTAGAAGAGTCGGTATAAATGATGGTGAGCTTTATGTCTTAGAAAGCCCAACAACTGAAAATTTAGGAGAAATAGAAATTTTATTGTATGAAAATTATAATAAAATTTATTTAGAATCTTTTTTTGATAAACAACTAAAATACGAGATCACGTATGCAGCTAAAAATCAATTAACAGATCAATTTGTGACAGAAGTTAAGGCAAATAGTATGATCCAAACTTCTTCAACATCTATAATGCAGAAAGTATCAGCTCAAATAGAAAATTTGGATTTAGATATAGAAGCAAAATTTCAGCTGTATGTAGATATAAAAAATCTATGCTCTTTTTTAAATATGAGTGCAGATGATATTAATATTACAGGAAACCGAATTTATATTGAATCTAGTTATTTTGAACTATCAAAAGACGGGAAAATTAAAGCGACTGGAGGAACAATAGGCGGTTTTATCATGGATTCAACATCATTTTCAAAAGAGCTAAATGGTATTTATGATTATTCAACTTTTGATTTGCAATTGTTAAGGTATGTTCTATTAGAATACATTAACATCGATAACGATTCATCGACACAAAATATATTGGATGTGATTGACGATAATGAACTAGATTCTGCAGACTTATTAGCTATCAGAGAAATACTCCAAGGTAATCGTACTAATAATAAAACTGTGCAAGGTAAAATAATGATTAAATCGAATGACCCTAAAAATTGTTTTGTTGTATTAGATGATAATAATCAAACAGTAATATCTTTGGGAGTCGGAGGAATAAATTCAAATCAAATAATAACTCAAAACATTGTTTGTACAAATACTAAAAGTACAGATACTAGTTCAATTGCAGGAGTTTTTATTGACGGTATTGGTGGTAACGTTAGAGCTTCTGGTACTGTTACACAATCATCATTGGAATCTAGGAAGAAAAATATTGAAAAGTATTCAAATGCTTTATCAGAAATTAAAAAAATAGATATTTATAAATACAACCTAATTGAAGAAAAAGACGATTGTAAAAAACATCTTGGGTTTGTTATCGGCGATAAATATAATTACTCGGAATTGATAACTAACAACGAAAACAATCAAGTTGATTTGTATTCGATGATTTCGTTATGTATGCAGGCAATAAAAGAGCAACAAGAAACCATAGAAAAACTAGAAGAAAGAGTAAAGGAGTTAGAAATTGAAATATCTAAAAAAAATCAATGAAGCTATGATGTGCATAGTTTTAGTATTATTCATTTTTTTGTTGATAAAAATTAATTTCAGCAAAGAAAATCATTATGATCTAAATAATGATGGTCAAGTAGACAGTTTAGATATGTTGATTTTACGAAAATATATAATAGAAAATCACGATTGAAGAAAGGAAAGTGATAAAAAATGAATTTTAAGAAAATACTTAGGGGGGGGGTATGGTTATCTAATCATACCTCACACCCAAGAAAGAAAGGAGGGCAAGCATAGTAATTGTGTGGCTCTCTTTTCTAGTGAGGTATCTTTATGAGTTTTGTAAAGAAGGATTGGAAAAATAAGGGAGAATCTAGTTACGAAAATTCTAAAATCAATGCTGATAATTTGAACGACTTGGAAAAAAGAGTCGAGTCTGGTAGCGTTATTGAAAACGGAGAAGGTTATATCAAGTTTGGTGACGGGACTCAGATTTGCTACGGAAATGTTGAATTTAACATCGGCACTATGACTCAAAGAAGTCCATTTTGGCAGTATCAAGACACTAATTTATCAATTAATTTTGCAAAAGCATTTGTTTCCAAACCAATTCTTTCTGGAACGATTGTCGCTGGCAATTACGCATCTTTGCTATATGTAATTAATTGCACAAATGAAAAAATTACACAATTAAACATTTTAATGTTGTCCGATGCCTCGAATCAAAAAACAAATGTAAATTACATCGCAGTTGGTAAATGGAAATAAAGAGAGCTAAAAACTATGCTATGAAAAATGGCAATAGAAAAACTAAACAAAACATATGTTAATAATCAAACAAAATTGAATGCAGAAGATTTTAAAGAAAATGTCAATAAAATCAACGAAATTATTGACATCTCAGATTGGGTTCTGCTGAACAGTGATTACAATTGTTATTATAGAAAAACGGGAAATTTTACTGAAATAAATTTGTCGGCAAGTCAAAAAAATTTAAGTTTTGGTCAAAATATCATTCTTGGAATTTTACCAGAAGGATTTAGGCCGTCAAAAACAGTAAGAACTTCTATTTATAATCGTTCTTCATCGTCTGCCGTCCCACGAAATCTTTATATCGAGATTCAGCCAGGTGGCACAATATACCTTTTTAATTGGGAAACGACTGACACATTTGAAACTTTAAACGCAAATGTTTGTTTTATCAATTAAGTATTAAACTCATAAAGAAAAAAATAACCAAATTTTATGAATAAAATATTGAAAAAATCTATAGGGGGCGTTAAGCTTATACATACATACATACATACATACATACATACATACATACATACATACATACGGGGCTTGCGCCTATTTTACAGAAAAAGAAAGGAGGGTTGCTGTTTAAAAATCGCAACTCTTCTTTCGTGTGGGAAGGAGGTATGGCTTAATCGCTTTACCTCCTGTGAGGTGGCGTCATGAGTTTTACTAAAAAAGACTGGAAAAATAAAGGCGATACTGGATACGAAGACTCTAAATTTAACGCTGATAACATGAATGATTTGGAAAATAGAATTGAAATTGGTTTGAATAGTATAACAGCGTATGGTACTAATGCAAATGGCAACTATATCAAGTTTGATTGTGGCATCATGATTTGTTATCATCCTAAAGTTTTCAGCGTTTCAGATTATGAGCAGTGGGGAAGCTTTTATCGGAAGAAATTACAAAATCCTTTTGTTTTCCCAGTCGCATTTATTAACTATCCAACTGTTGTGACTAGCATCAGAAATTCTACTGACAGTCAACTGATTAATATTGCCGACGGTCTTGTAGTCAGTCCAACAGGAATCGAAAGTTTGCAACTTATCAGGCCGACTAATTCTGCTGGAGAAACGCTAATAAATTACATAGCGATTGGACGTTGGAAATAAACTCATGAATTAAGCAAAAAAAACATGGCTACAAATACAACAATTTCAAAATTAAACAAAACATACGTAAACAATCAAACAAAACTAAATGCTCAAGATTTTCAAGAAAATACTAACAAGATAGATGAACTTGTAGATCAAGTTAACAAGCCAGGAATCTACAGGCTAACTGGCAATCTTGACGCTTATACAATAAATACTGAGATCGAGTTAACAGATTCGCTTCAAAATTACGATTATATTATACTTGCGACCGGAGCGGTGAGTACTAATAACTATAAGCATTCTGTACAAATGCCTTACGCAGCCAATTTTACTGCAAATCAGCGTTCAAAAGCAAGTTTACAAGCGTGGATCGATGCAAATCTTGTTGCAACAACGCTGACAGGTAAAATCGTTTTAAAGACGGAAAACGGTACAACTATGAAAATAACAGAATATGAAGGTAGTGAGCATTTGCGAGGCGTTTTCGGAGTTAAGCTATTTTAAGAAGAGTTAAGAAATTAAACAGCTAATTTATGGCTATAGAAAAACTAAACATTGATTGGCAAAATAAAGGGGAAACAGGATACGAAAACAGTAAAATTAATAAAACAAAATTACAAGAAATCACTGACAAAATCGACGAGATAATTGATACTTACGGAATAGGGATAGTAGGGGATATCAAAGAATTTACTAAAGAAGTAAATGTGTCATCGGCTAATACCTGGTACGATACAGGAATAATCGGCGGAAATTTAAGTGATGGAACATATATCATGGAAGTTTATACAAATAGTGAGGCAAATAGTCAATATTTCGAACGCTTGTGCGGAATAGTTGCTTGGCATTCAGGTAGTACAAATTCCAGTGACGCAGATGAAATCACACTATCGAAAGCGGGTCATTCAAGAAGTGGGCACGATATCAAATTCAGAATTTTAAGGACCAGATCAGGACAAGCTTCACCTAATTCGATCCGATTGCAAATAAGTGACACTGTAGCATGGTCTGACGCGGGAACACTTACTATCAAATTTAGAAAAATTATATAAAAATAAAGAAAGCGAGGAAAAATGTTAAAAGCTTTAGAACTTTTTAAAAGATATTGGGTAGCAATTGCTTTTGTGGTTGGCTTATTTGGCACTGCATTCGCTTTTTTACACAATAATTTAAATAAGTATGACGAATTACTAGAAACGGTAAAAACAACGCAACAGATGTCTTTAAAATCGGTTATATGGAATCAAGAAATTCCTCTTGCTGAAAGGGCATCTGCTTGTGATGTTTACTTAAATGCAGGGTATAACTCTCTCACGAAGAGATTATGCGAAAAAATTATAAATGAAAGCGAGGTGTGAGAATGGAAATTACAAATGTAGTAATTATTGCAATTATAGCTTATGTTTTAGGCTCAATTACAAAAATATTTATTGAAGATATTCCGAATAAATTCATTCCTATTCAGAATGTCGTCATCGGCGTGATCGCTGGGTTAGTGTGCTATTTTACAAAAATAGAAACGAATTTAATGCAGTCACTAGTGTTATGTCTAGTCGCAACAATGGGCGCTGGTGGAATTGCTGATTTAATAAATATTAAGAATAAATAGAAAGGAAATGATATAAATGGAAGAAGTAAAAAATGAAGCAGTAGTTGAAACTATTAAATTAAATACTGAAGAGGAACAAGAAGAATTATTTCAAAGTTTAGCTAAAGAAACTCAAGAAGAGTTATCAAATGGAAAAGGAGATGATGAAAATGAGTAATAGTTCATTAGTCAATTATACAAAATTGTCACCTAATTATAGTGAAAGAAAAGACACAATAAAAAAAATCACCATTCACCATATGGCAGGAAATTTGTCTGTTGAAACGTGTGGAAATGTATTTGCTTCAAGTTCAAGACAAGCATCATCAAATTATGGAATTGGTAGCGATGGACGTGTAGGAATGTATGTTGAAGAAAAAAATAGATCGTGGTGCTCTAGCAATGCTAGTAATGACCATCAAGCGGTAACTATAGAAGTTGCAAATGATCGGATTGGTGGAGATTGGCATATATCAGATACTGCACTAGCTAAACTTATTGAGCTTTGCGTAGATATTTGCAAAAGAAATGGGATTGAAAGACTCAATTATACAGGAGATACTACTGGTAATTTAACTAGGCACAACATGTTTGTAGCGACTACTTGTCCAGGGCCATACTTACAAAGTAAGTTTGAATATATCGCAGAAGAAGTAAATAAAAGATTACAGCCCCAGGAAACTGATCAAAAAGAAAATAGTACATCGACAACTTATAAAGTGCAAGCTGGGGATACTGTGGCAGCGATTTGTAGAAAATATTATAGTCAATCAACGAAAAAGGAATGGGATTTGATTAAAAATACGAATGGCTTGGACAGCAATTATACAATCCGTACTGGACAAATCTTAACTATTCCAAATGCCAGTACTTCAAATGTTAACTCTGGTGAATTAAAGATCGGTGATACTGTCAAAATAATCGGTACCGGATCATCTCAAGCAAATGGAGGTGGAACGACTGCTGGAGGTATTGGTTGGACAAGAACAATTATAAAAATCCAGAGTGGAGCTAAAAATCCATACTGTGTTGGTAGCGGAACCATAGCCACTGGTTGGTATCCAGCAAGTTCTCTACAAAAATTATAGATGTTGCCGGAAACAATAAAATGGTAATGACATTAATGTCTCTAGCAAAAAAGGATAGTCTCTTAATTGAGATTCTCCTTTCTTTTTTTTGCTTTAAAATCGTTTAAGCATTTTTCGTGTTGTTCAATTTTTAAGGTATTATTATTACAATAAATAACAATTTCACTTTGTGCTTTTTTGTTGATAACAACATGTAAAATATCTCCGTTATCCAATATAATTCCTTTATCACGCTTTTGTTTCTCAGCGGTTAAAAATTTGTACGTAATTTGTACGTAAAAGCGTTATATATATAAAAAAATCCCTTAAATAAGGGAATTATTTCAATTTGGTGGAGCAGAGGAGATTTGAACTCCTGTCCCATAAATCCTATCTTGAAACGTCTACAAGTTTAGTTGGAATTGATTTAACATAAAACATGGATCCAACCCACCAAAATTTTATGCGATCCTTATAAATATTCATAAAACTATCTAAGGAAAAATAATTTTATATATCTTATATTTATGAACCCTTAAACACCCTATAAGAGAAAGTGAATAAAAGCCTTCTTCTACCTTAAATTAGGCAAATGTAGGAGCGAAAGCTCCGAAAGAAGCATACGAATTATCTTCGTCATTTAATTTTAATTTGTGCATTTAAAGTATGCCTACTACTTGCAGTCTCAATTAGTAATTCAGGTCGAAACCAATTACTGCCCCGAGTAACGATATTATAGCACAAAAACTTGCTTTTTCCAATAGAAACTGATATGATAGGCTCATATAAAAGCTTTTTTGGTAAAGGGGGAGTTTAAGATGTACGAAGAAAAAGAGCCAACCAAAAAGAATAAAAAAGAAAGCAAGTTTATTTTTAAAGAAAGTAACGGTAAAATTAAAAAAGAAAAAAGAGATAAAACAGCCAAAACAAATGATACAGCCATAAAAAACCAAGAGGTTGCAACCACAGAAGTAACGGATACCAAAAAAAGTAAAAAAATATTGTCTATAAAGGCAGACTGGATTTCTATTTTGATTAAGTTTGCCATATTCTTAGTCTTTGCCTTTATTATTATTTTTATTGTGACCCGTATTCAAATGAATTCAAATAAGAAATCATTTACAGAAAATATGGAAACGATGAAAGAAGTAGCATATAACTATTACAAAGAAGAAGAAAATCGCCCTTATGAAATAAACGAAGAAGTAATACTTTTACTTAAAGATATGATAGAAACAAATTTAATCAAAGAGTTGAAAGATAAAGAAGGAAATGTCTGTAGCTATGAATACAGCTATGCATCTTTGATTAAAAAAACAGATACAAACTATGACCTTAATATTTATTTGAGCTGTGGAGGCGAAGCTCAAGAAGCTACCTACAGTGTAACCTATGCTTCACCAAATGATACAGACTCTCCTTCAGAAGTAACGGTGTTGTATGAATTAAAAAGAGTAGTAACAACCAAAGAAGAATACACTTGTCCAGAAGGATATATAAAAAATGGTCGGTATTGCTTAAGTACTAATAATACTGAAATAATTTCGGCCACTCCAATTTACCGCGTAACTCCAGAGAAAAATGTTAAAGC
Organism: uncultured Bacilli bacterium; assembly: GCA_944355355.1. GTDB lineage: Bacteria > Bacillota_I > Bacilli_A > RF39 > UBA660 > Ventrenecus. The sequence continues at coordinate 6,235 of CALVQE010000010.1, read as the reverse complement.
AAAATATAAAGGAAGTGATACAGAATACGAATATGCTGAGCCAATTATAGTAACTAATGAAAACAATTTAAAATGTCCAAATGGCTATACTCTTCAAAATGGAACATGCATCAAAGAAACTCCTACTAAATACCGTTCGAACACAACATATACCTGTCCAAATGGAGGAACGCCAAGTGGTTCAAGATGTTTATTTACAACATCGACAAACTATTCAAATCGCAAAGCCTATTGTCAAAGAGGAACTTTAATTAATGGAGACGAATGTTATGTAACAAAAGATTATTCTTTAAAATGTTTGACAGGTAAAAAAGACTCTTCACGCAACGCATGCTATACAACCTACACAGCTTCAAAAGAGTTAAGTGATTGGCTCTTTGATGGAAAAGTAAAGTACAGCGAAAATAAAGATATCAATAAACTAGAAAGCGACACAGTGCGTTATGAAGTGGACACTTATAATGATAATGGCACGATTACTTATCGTAAATATATTCGGAAATATGTCAAGGTTTGTGATGGTGACGATACTTTATCTGGTAGTATATGTAAACATTACGATGAAGCGTATGAACAACGTTATTGTACAGGCAATTATAGTTTGACTAGTGATGAAAGTGAATGCTATACTTACGAAGAAGCAAGCTATAAAAGAACAGATGGAAACTACACATGTCCAGACGGTTATAGAAAAAGAGGTTCAGGAGAAGATGCAACTTGCTATCGTTACGAAAACGCTACCAAAGTAACTGCTAAAACTCCTTACTGTGCTTCCGGATACGACTTAACAAGCGATAATAGATGTGTTAAAACAACCTCACCAATTATAGATGACGAAGAAAGTTATACATGCCCAGAAGGATATACGAAAAGAGGTTCTGGATCATCAACCGTTTGTTATAAAAAGACTAAAACAGAGAGTTACTATTATTGTTCTAACAGCGAAGCAACTTTAAATGGTACAAGGTGTATAATTCCTTCAAAAACAGAATTTATCGCTTATCGTTGTCCAAATGGGTATGATCTATCAGGTAATCAATGCATTAAGACAAATGCAACAGAAAGAATCTTAGCCACAGAAAATGATACAACGACAGCAACTGAAGAAAAGATATGGAGCAAAACAAAAGATCTAGAAGGATGGACTTGGACAGGAAATACAAAAGAAGTATAAGAAGTAGATGCAAATTTGCTTCTTTTTTGATACAATGATATTGAAAGGAAAGTGAAGTCTATGTCTTGTTATGAGCTTGTAAAAGAATTCAAAAAAAAATATCCAACTACAGTTGCATGGCGTTTATATCAAAATGCCCGTGTCATCGATGAACATATAAATCCTGGAGAAGTAGTTACGTATGCTTTTGCCGGTCAAAAAAATGATAGTATGCTTGATATATTTCAAACCGCAGTAATAGCAATTACCAATAAGCGAATTTTAATTGGTCAAAAAAGAGTTTTATTTGGGTATGCCTTAAATAGTATAACACCTGACTTATATAACGATATGCAAGTCTATGAAACGATTTTTTGGGGTAAAATTGTCATTGATACCATTAAAGAACAATTGACCATTTCAAATCTTGCTAAAGATTCATTGGGCGAACTAGAAACCGTTATTTCTGAATTTATGATGGAAGAAAAAAAGAATTATGCGCAACATCCCCATGAAAAACATTAAACAAAGACGAAGAACAATTGCTTTAATTGTGATTTTTCTTTTTCTTTTTCTTATAATTTTCCTTGTTTTACGCAAGGCAGATTACGAATTAGAATATGAAATAGACGGTTATCAAATCACTGAAAGCTATCAAAAAGAAGCTGATGCATATCTGTTTTCTCTTGCAAAAGAGGATAAAAATTATGCTACGATATTAGAAAATCAAAGCTTTTCTTCCCGTAAATTAATTTATCAAATTGAAGAATATCAAAACGAAAATGAGACTTGTATAGTTATATATAGTAATCAACTTCGCTTTAATCCTCTTTGTCAAAAAGATGGAGAACAAATATCTTATCACCTAGTAAGCGATACGATGAAAGAAAACTTTGAATATAAAACGCTAGAAAATACTTTAAATGAATACGAATCAATTAAAGTAAATCAATACTTCTATGCGAATTACTATATTTGGAACTATCACGGTTTTTATCATCTAAATGAAGGAACAAAAGAAACAATTAATCTATTTTCTAAAGACATCTACGATCCAAAGTTAATTTATCAAAGCGCTAATCTTCTATTTATTCCAGATTATGATGCAAACTACTATTTTGAAAAAGCTTACATCTTAAACATGGACACCGGAAAATATGAAACATGGAACTTAGAAAATAGAATTTATTTTGACAGTGTAATACTAGGAGAATATGATAACGAAATTTATCTAGTCGATAAACATGAAAAAAAAGAATGGAAAATAAATTTAAGTAAGAAAAAATTAGAACAAGTAGGCAGTGAATCAAAAGGTGGAGTCACCTATCAAAACGGTTTTCAAGATGTTAGCATGACAAAACTAATAAATCAAGATATGAACTTTACAGATACAACACTTTATGATTATAAAATAGATAATGGATTATTTAAAACATTTCAAAACTATCAAATAAGAATAAAAAACGATTCACCAAATCAAATAATCAAAAAGGAAAGTGATCGTGTTTATTACCTAATCGGCGACACTTTATATTGTTATAATGAAGACTATGGTGAAATCGAGATAATGAGTTACTTTGAATGGAATTTTAATGCGAGCAATGTTATTTTCATTGATTAACCAAAAGAAAAAAGAAACATATCCTAATATTAGGAGTGATAAAGATGTTTGAAAGAAAAGAAAATGTAATTGTTCCCAAAAATAATCAAGATTATTTTAATTATTATACAGTTGAAAAAGGCGATTCCCTATATGGAATAGCTAGACGATATAATATAAACCCAGAATTACTAGCGGGTTTAAATGGATTAGCGATGGATGATTATATTTATCCAAATCAAGAAATACTAGTTCCTAAAAGTGGCTACAGTTACTATATAACTAAAGATGGTGACACCATCGATCTTGTAGCGGGATTATTCAAAATCAGCAGTAATGAACTATTAAAACGTAATGGTGTAATTTATTTAGCTGAAGGACAAATCTTAGTAAACAAAAGACAATAAGCAAGAAAAAACTTGCTTTTTAAATTTTATGCTATAATATCCTTATAATAAGGAGTTTGAAGTTTAATGAAAGAAAATGAAACAAAAAATATCCTAACAAAAGAAATTAGTAAAAAAACTTTGTTAAAAATAATAATTGCTTTTATTGTTTTGTTAGTTGTAGCATGGAATGGCTACATACTATGGTGTAATAGGACACCACTATCAACTGGTGAAAACAACTTTTATATGGAAACTTATGAAGGCAAAGAATACTTCATTATTGAAGATGACTATACCGGAGAATACAACATTCAATATTCTCACTTTGAAGAAAAACCTAGTTCTTTTGAAACAAAAAAGGTAATGAACTACTACGAGTATGCCAAATATTGCCGTGAATGGAAACTAGACAAAAAATATACAAATCGAAACTGGAACTATATCATATATTCTGTCCTGTTCCCTGATACGCCTTCAGTAAAGGTTCGCTTAGCAGGAATTGAAGTAGACTCTTCTGATGCTACTGTATACATATGGGATGAGACCTCAGGATACACTTCAGACAATACTGGGTACACTTTAATCATACCTACAGAAAAAAACGTAAAAAATGTAACATTTAAAAATATTTATGAATTAGAAGAATATCATGATGTAATAGGTCAAGGTGCCTTTGATAAAACATATACCATTGAAGAAAATAGAAATATTGCCCAAAATGCTTATATTAATACTTCTGATGATGAAATAGATTCAATATTTAATAAAATGTTGGATGAAGTAGCAAGACAACATACTATTGAAATCAACAGTGAAGAAAACACTTTAGTTAAAATGGATCCTACCACATCAACTGCAATATAGTTTAATGAAGACATAGATTATAATGCTTATAATGATACTTACGGTAGAAAATTCATAAGTTATAGTAATTATTATGAATGTCGAGAAGGTATTTCACATGAATATATGCTTTATGACATAGCGCTTTATTACGATTGGAATATATTGCTAATTTGGGGAAACGAAGACAAAAATCCTTATCGATTTGGCAATACAACAAATCAAACCTTTAACTTAGAAGAAGATGATGAGTATTATATAATCACCTTAAATACACCAGAACAAAAATCAGAAAGTTACTATATTAATAAAAAGAATTATTTGCTTGAAATGTCAACTCATAAATCGTCATATACAAATGACACATATTATTATAACTATACAGAAGAAGATATCACCATACCTGAAGAAATACTAAATAATGCTCAACCAGAACTCATCCCATCATAATCATGAATAAGCAGGCAACAAAAACCTGCTTTTATTCTTGGACTTTAAGAGAAAAAAAATGGACTTTTTTCTTGCCAAAAAAAATGGTATGATTAATACAAAGAAAAGGATGGTTACAAATGATACTACGTAAGCCTTATGCATTTTTGATTAAACATTTTAAATTGATTCATTTACTGCTATGTATTCCCATAATTTATTTGATTATCCGTACGGGAAGAATTGCTTCATTTTTCTCTAGTTATGTACGTGCTAACTACTACACAAACATAACAAACATTGCCGGTACATATATTAACTATTTTATGTACATAGCTATCATTGTAATTATCCTGCTCGTGCTGACGGTCTTCTTTCTCATGCGCCAAAAAAAGAAAGACACAAGATTCTATCTCTTTTTACTAATTTATTATATTATTCTTTTCATCCTTTTAACTGTTTCACACAGTGTCATGAATTCAATTGAACAAGCAGAAGTTACAGCGCAGACAGTACGAAGCTATCGTGATATAGCTTATATTGTATATGTACCTCAATTTTTCTTTGCAATTTACACAGTTCTTCGTGGTATTGGTTTTGATATAAAAAAATTCAACTTTGAAGAAGACGCCAAAGAACTAGAAATAACGGACTTTGATAATGAAGAATTTGAACTTGTAATTGGCAAAGACTCTTACAAATACAAAAGAAAAATTAGAAGATTTATTCGTGAATTTAAATACTATGTTTTAGAAAATAAACTGACCTTTGGCATCTTAGCAACCTTTATTGTTGTTGTCTGTGGTACTCTCCTTTATCTGAATTTCGGTGTATATAACAAAAAATTTCATCAAACACAACGTATAACTCATAATAATTTAGTAGTAAGTGTTATGGATTCAGTTCTATCAAATATGGATCTAGGAGGAAATGTCATTACGGAAGGTAAATACTATTTAGCAATTGCATTAAAAATTCAAAACAAAAGTGATCTACCTACAACACTAGATTATGAAAACTTTCAAATTGAAGTGGCAAAGCGCAGAATATCAGCCAGACTAGATCGTTCCAGTTATTTTGCTGACTTAGGTTTAACCTACAGTAGAGACACTAAAATTCCCGCCAATTCAGAAAATACCTATGTTCTAACTTATGAAATTGATGAAAGCTTAAAAGATGAAAAAATAGTCTTAAAAATATTAGAATCATTAGATATCCAAATAGGCAGTGTTACAAGTAATTATAAAACTGTAAAGTTAGATTATGAAAAAGCATTTGATACGCAAACGGTTCGAACAGTTGGATTTAATAAGATTTTGGAATTATCAAGTACGAGATTAGGTATGCTACAACTTCAAATTCAAAAGAGTACTCTTGGCAGAACTTATGAATACACCTATCAAAGTTGTATAAACAATAATTGTCAAAACGTAAAAAATAAAGCCGTTGCCGACAGTGGCAAAACCTTACTTGTCTTAGATCGAATGCTCCAAATTGATCCATACTCCAATTATTATCTAGCACGTAAAGGATCTAGTCAATTTGTAAGTGACTTTTTAAAAGTAAGATATGAATTAGATGGCGTAACCAAAACGACTACCATCACCGATAAAAGTGTAAACAACCTACCAAACACATGGATTTTTCAATTACCGAGTGAAGTAGAACGGGCAACAAAAATAGAACTTCTGCTAAACCTACGTGGAAGCATTTACATAATGGAATTAAATGGCTAAAATAGCCATTTTTTTGTGTTACGAAAACCCCCTGTTGTACAGGGGGTTCTAAAGAGCTTTAGCGTTGCAAAGAAAAACCTCCTTT